>NZ_JBGMOE010000091.1:0-1588 GCF_041424195.1 Tardiphaga sp.
TCGGTGAGCGAATAGGTGCTGCACCGGATCGCGGCCCTGCCGGACTTGCGATTGACGATCGGGCGCGCGTCGTCGCCCAAGATCCGCAACGCGCGGTCCAGCGGGAGCGGCTTGTAGCGCTCCTCCGTTTCGAGGCGCAGGATCTCGGTTTCCGCGCCGCTCGTCTCGTCGCGCCGGATCACCGTGCGATCGAGGATCGTGATGCGTTCGGCATTGATGCTCTCGACACCAAGATCGAGCGTGCCGGCTTCGCGCGCCGCCTCGATCCGGGCCTCGATCAGACCGAGATATTCATCGAAGATCGCATTCTGCAGCGCGATGCGCAGCGCGAGGATACGATTGAGCCAGCGCTGAATGGGCGGCAGCTCCTCCTTCAGCCCGCCGCCTTCGCCCTCCAGCTCAAGTCCGGTGAGGGTCTGGAATTCGTCAAGCGTGGTCGAGCGCAGCTTGCCGTCGGCCAAAAGGCGAAACCATGTCTCGAGCGATTCCTTGGCATAGTCGCTTTCAAGATTGTCCCGCGGGTCGAACAGACCCTGGCCGCCTGTCTGGCGCTGGCCCCGTGTCAGGGCGCCAAGGCTGTCGAGGCGGCGGGCGATCGTCGAGATGAAGCGCCGCTCGCCGCGGCAGTCGGTCGATACCGGACGGAATAGCGGCGCGGTTGCCTGATGCGTGCGGTGGGTACGGCCAAGGCCCTGGATGGCCGCGTCAGCGCGCCAACCGGGCTCGAGCAGATAATGGTTGCGGCGCGACTGGTTCTCGGCGGTGAGGCTGGCGTGATAGCTGCGCCCAGTGCCGCCTGCATCCGAGAAGATCAGGATCTTCTTCTCGTTCCGCATGAAGGCGTCGGTCTCGGCAAGGTTTGTTCGCGGCGAACGGCTCTCGATACGCTGGCGACCGTGCGCATCGACGACGATACGCCGGCTGCGTCCCGTAACCTCGGCGACCGCATCGCTCCCGAAATGCCCGATAATATGATCAAGGGCGGACCCCACGATCGGCAGGGAGCAGAACCGCTCGACGAGATTGTCGCGCATCTCGATCGCTTCCTGGCTGAAGATGGGACGGCCTTCCTCGTCGGACATCGGCTCGGAGCGGATCTTGCCAGTGTCATCGACGAAGGTCTTCATCTGTCGGACGGGAAAGGCCGCCGTGAGGTAGGACATGACGAACTCCTTGGGCGAAAGCTCGATGTCCAGATTCGCCCGGTCCTCGGCATTCAGCGCGGCCAGTGCCCGGTTGAGCATCGCCTCGGACGTCGAGACCAGCTGGATCACGACGCTCTCGCCCCGGGCCAGATCGGCACGGATCGCCGGTATCAGCGATGGCAGCTTCATGCCGATCAGGATCTGGCCGAAGAAACGCTGCTTGGTGGATTCGAAGATCGACAGTGCAGCGGCCTTCGCGCCGCTGTTGTAGGTGTCGTTTGAGAAGCTGTCCGTCACCCGGGTGGCATCGAGCGCGGTGCGCAAATTGGCGTGGATAATCGCCCACGCATCGGCATAGGCGTCATAGACCTCGATCTGGTCGGGCGTAAGGCGATGTTCGAGGATGTCATATTCGACACCGGCGAAACTGAGCGCCCTGGCGA
>NZ_JBGMOE010000092.1:0-9949 GCF_041424195.1 Tardiphaga sp.
ATCTCGACATGCTGATGGTGTGCCACCATCTCGATCCGTCGATCGCGGAAGATCTCGCCTTTGCCGAAAGCCGCATCCGCAAGGAGACGATCGCCGCCGAAGACATCCTGCACGATCTCGGCGCGCTCTCGATGATGTCGTCGGACAGCCAGGCCATGGGCCGGCTCGGCGAGGTCATCATCCGGACGTGGCAGACGGCCGACAAGATGAAGAAGCAGCGCGGCTCGCTGAAGGAAGACAAGGGCAATAACGACAATTTCCGCGTCAAGCGCTACATCGCCAAATACACCATCAATCCTGCGATCGCGCATGGCGTGTCGAAGCTGATCGGCTCGGTGGAGAAGGGCAAGCTGGCGGATCTGGTGCTGTGGTCGCCGGCCTTCTTCGGCGTCAAGCCGGATCTGGTGATCAAGGGCGGCTCCATCGTCGCTGCACCCATGGGCGATCCCAACGCGTCGATTCCCACGCCGCAGCCCGTGCATTACCAGCCGATGTTCGGCGCCTTCGGGCGCGCGCTGACGCAGTCTTCGGTGGTGTTCACATCGGGCGCTGCAGTCGCCGGCGGTCTCGCCAAGAAGCTCGGTATCCAGAAGTCGCTCTATGCGGTTGAGAATGTCCGCGACGGCATCTCGAAGAAGAGCATGATCCACAATGGCGCGACGCCGAAGATCGAGGTCGATCCGGAGACCTATGAGGTGCGCGCGGATGGCGAACTCCTGACCTGCGCGCCAGCGGAAGTGCTGCCGATGGCGCAGAGGTACTTTATGTATTGAGGTGAATGGTCTCCCTCCCCAAGCAGCGTAGCTAGGTGGGGCTGGCGGACGAATTCGTCCGCCATGGGTCGGCCGATAGGCGGGGGTGGGGTGCCCCACGTGAGGACGGCGTTTGTGGCACTAACCCCACCCGTCACGATGCTCGCTGAACGCTCGCAGTTGTGCCACCCTCCCCAGTCGCTTCGCTCCGGGGAGGGAAAGAGAAGCCTTCAATCCCTCGCGGTAACCTCCTAATGTGCGTCCCGGCAATCTCAGCCACAACAAGAAAACCGGGAGGACTCCCTTGATCTACGTCGTTGCCACACTGACCGTGAAGCCGGAAGCACGTGCCGAACTCATCGCCGCAGCACAGGCCTGCATCGCGGGGACCCGCGCTGAGCCGGGCAATATCGCCTATGATCTGCATGAGAGCGTGACCGATCCGGCCAAGATGGTGTTCGTCGAGCAGTGGGAAAATGCCGAGGCGCTGGTGCCGCACCGCCAGATGGAGCACTTCAAGGCCTTCGGCCGGGTCGCCGCGAAATGCCTGAGCGCACCGCCGAAGATCGAGGTCATCACGCCCGCCGACGTCACCGTGCGATAACGGGAGGGAAACAACATGATTTATGTCGTTGCCACCAGTCAGGTGAAGCCGGAATGCCGCGATGATTTCATCAAGGGCGCCAAGGAATGCATTGCTGCGACACGTAAGGAGAAGGGCTGCATCTCCTATGAGAACCATACCAGCATCCACGATCCCAATCTGTTCGTGGTGGTGGAGCGCTGGGAGACTCGCGAGGATCTCAATGCCCATGGCAAGGCACCGCATATGAAAGTCTGGCGCGAATATTCCGCGCCGTTGAAAGTTGCACCGACCGTCATCGAGATCATCAGTGACGGCAAGGTCGAGAAGTTCTGAACAGGAAGACAACGGAATGATCCGCGCGACTGAAGTCAAAGGTCAATACAACTGGAAAGAGGCGGCGGTGGACACCGTCGTCCTCGACTTCGACGACCGTCATCGTCGCCGCATGGCGATGACGGGGACGCGCGGACTGGAGTTCCTGCTCGATCTCGAAAACGCCGTCGCCCTGCGGGGCGGCGACGCCCTGGTGCTGGAAGACGGTCGCCTCATTGAGGTGGTCGCAGCCCCGGAGCCGCTGATCGAAATCCGCGGCACCGATCCCGGCCATCTGGTGCGGCTCGCCTGGCATCTGGGCAACCGCCACCTCCCGACGCAGATCATGGCCAAAGGTCTGCGCATCCGCAGCGACCATGTCATCGAGGAGATGGTGAAGGGCCTCGGCGCGCGGGTGATCGAGATCGAGGCGCCGTTCGATCCCGAAGGCGGCGCCTATGCCGCCGCGCATGAGCCGGCGGGTCATGGACACCATGACCACGGTCATCACGATCATGGTCATCACGACCATCATGGTCACGACCATCATGGGCATGATCACCATGGCCACGATCACAGCAAGCATGACCATGGTCATCAAGCGCATGGTCATGCCGAGCATGTCCATGACGAGCATTGCGGTCACGATCATCATCATGATCACGACAGCAAGCACGACCACCACGGTCACTCTCATGCTCATGACCACAAATAGACCGGCGGACAACGGGTCGCCAAATGACTCTCCCGCTTTGTCTGCCGACGAAGGCGCCGCGCTGTATCGGCTGATGACCTGGCTCTCACCAGCCTTTCCGGTTGGAGCGTTCTCCTATTCCAGCGGCATCGAATGGGCCGTCGAAGCCGGTGACATCACCGATGCCGCCACGTTGCAGGACTGGCTGTCGGCGATGCTGTCCGATGGCGCGGGCTTTTGCGATGGCGTGTTTCTCGCGCATGTCCATCGCGCAGCATCTGATGGCGATGACAAGGCGCTCCGTGATGTCGCCGAACTTGCGAGTGCGTTCGTGTCGTCGAAGGAACGTCAGCTCGAAACGACCACGCAGGGCAGGGCCTTCATCGATATCGCGCGCAATGCGTGGTCGCATGGGGGCATGGAGCGGTTGATCGCGGTGTGTGACAGTCCGATCGTCTATCCTGTTGCCGTCGGGCTTGTGAGTGCCGCGCATGGCGTGCCGCTGTCGGCGACCATGCATGGTTTCTTTCACGCTGTGATATCGAACTGGATTTCCGCGGGTGCGCGCCTTGTGCCGCTCGGCCAGACCGACAGCCAGCGCGTGCTCGCAGCGCTGGAGCCAGTGGTCGTCAGCACAGGCCATCGCGCCATGGCGGCTTCGCTCGACGATCTCGGCGGCGCGGCGTTCCGCTCCGATATCGCCAGCATGCGTCACGAGACGCAATATACGCGGCTGTTCAGGTCATGACGGCTCTAACCCAGATCACACACCGGATCCCTCATGGTCGCCTGAACGCAATCGCGTTCAGGCCGGAGGAACGTGCCGTTTGGCCCGCGTCTCGAACCATGAGTTGCTTGGCGCATCCTTCGAGACGCGGCGAAGCCGCCGCTCTTCAGGATGAGGGCCGTCGCTTTATCCTCAACCGAAAGTACCCCTGACATGTCCAGTTTTCACGGTCCGCTCCGCGTCGGCATTGGCGGTCCCGTCGGCTCCGGCAAGACCGCGCTGATGGACCTGCTCTGCAAGACCATGCGCGAGCGCTACGACATCGCGGCGATCACCAATGACATCTATACCAAGTGGGATGCCGAATATCTGGTGCGTTCGGGTTCGCTGACGGCAGATCGCATTACTGGCGTCGAGACCGGGGGCTGCCCCCATACGGCGATCCGCGAGGACGCCTCGATGAACCTGGCGGCGGTCGCCGACATGCGCGTGAAGTTTCCCGATCTCGACATGGTGCTGATCGAATCCGGCGGCGACAATCTCGCGGCGACCTTCTCGCCCGAACTGGCTGATATCACCATCTACGTCATCGACGTTGCGGCCGGCGACAAGATCCCGTCCAAGGGCGGCCCGGGCATCACGCGATCGGATCTGCTGGTGATCAACAAGATCGATCTGGCGCCCTATGTGGGGGCCTCGCTGGAGAAGATGGATATCGACGCCAGGCGGATGCGCGGTGTGAGGCCTTTCGTGATGACCAATATGAAGACCCAGGACGGTCTGGATCGGATTATCTCATTCATCGAGACGAAGGGTGGGCTCAAGGCGAAATGAGCTCCGGACTTTCCGATTTGAGACCTGAGTCTTGGACTGGAGTCTTGGACTGGAGTCTTGGACTTGAGCCTTTCATATCTCGTTGGCTATAACGGCGAACCGCTCGGCATCCCGACAGGGCATTGCGCCGTAAGTCATTTCGTTAAGCCTGTTTGCCTAGATTTGTCCGATCCAAAATTATTCCCAGAAGGCTGGAACCAATTCCCTCCAGCGTGATTGGCCTATTCCCGAGCCGCTGAACCGGCAGCAACGTCTCCTATTCCGAGTAACCGCGTGGTCCGGCTTGGTTTCATCATCGCTCTACTGGCACTGGTCGGAGTTCTGCTCTCCGGCCTCGCGGCCTATCGCGTGCATGACCAGGAGCTGGCGATCGAAAACATCGCGCTCGGGCGTGCCGTGGATATCCATGCGAGCCTGGTGCAGGAGCGTCTGACCGAGCGCGAATTGCTGGCCCGGGTTGCCGCGGGGCTGTTTCGTGCGCCGACGGTCATGAAGGCCAATATGCTGCAGCCGCTGCGGGCCTCGATCTACGCCTTCAAGACCGATTTCGCTATCGCCGGCTGGATCGCCCGCCTGCGGCCGAATGAATTACCGGCCGCCAGCGCGGAGCTGGCCAGTGCCGGCTACCGCAATCCCACGATCCGCAACTACAACGACGATCGTCTCGATGCCAGGGCGCTGGAACAGCCCCTGGACGTGCTGATGGATGTGGAGCCGCGCAATTCCGTCACCGAAGGCCTGGCCGGTCGCGTCCTGAATTTCTCTCCCGTCACAGGTCCCACACTGGCTCGCGCCGTGAACGAGGGCAAACCGGTCGCCTCCAGCCCCGCGCCGCTGCTGCAGCCCGATGGACCGTTGGGATTGGTCCTGGTGACGCCAGTTGTGCCCGAAGGCGATCCCGCGCCGGCCGGCTTCGTGTCGTTCTCCTATGAACTCGGGCCGCTGATGCTGGCCAATGACGAGATGTCATTGTTCTCGGTGGCGCTGAAAGATCCGCGCGTCGCTGATGGCGAAATCGTCGCCGACGAGGAGGGCAGGGTGACAGCGCGCCCGCTGGTGGCGAATGGTCCTGCGCTGGCGGTCCTGCGCACGGTTTCGTTCGGCGGGCGTGACTGGTCGCTGGGCTATTATCCGAAGATCAATACCGAGCTGCGCGCGCGGCGCATCGCGATCATCGTCGGCGGAGTCGGCCTCGCGCTGACGGCCATCGTTTGCGGGTTGTTCGGCTATGTCTCCTACGCCAATCTGCGGCTGCGGCGCGAGGTCGAGATCCGCATCGGCTTCGAACGCCGTCTGACCGCCGTCATCGACGAGCTCAATCATCGCGTGAAGAACATCCTGGCGGTGATCCAGTCCATCGTGACGCGCACGCTGCGTCACGGCTCCGACGTGGACAGCGCGCGCGATCTCCTGATCGGCCGTATTCACGCGATGTCGAATGTCGTGTCGCTGCTGAGCGAGAGCCAGTGGCAGGGCGTTCAGCTCAAGGGGCTGTTCGAGGCGCGCGCGATCCCGCATGCCGACCGTATCGCTGCGACGGGGCCCGATATCGTGGTCAGCGCGCGTGCGGCGCAGAGCCTTTCATTGCTGTTCTTCGAGCTCGCCTCGCATTCCGACGAAGGCCTGTCGCTGGTCGGCAAGCACCCGCATATCGTTGCGCATTGGGAGATTACGGGCGCGGCGCCGGACGGGCAGTTCAATTTCCGCTGGGAAGAGTTCAACACCAGCGAAGCAACGCGGCGGCCGGACAGCGATTTCGGTCTGGTGCTGCTCGATCGCGTGGCGCCGGAAGCGCTGGGTGGTACGGCGAAGCGTTACTTCACCGATGTGTCCTATGTCTACGAATTGACGGCGCCGGTGGAGACGGTGATCGACATGACCGAGCGCGACCGGACAGAGGCGCTGGCGAAGCCGATCAGGTAATTGATCCCCTCGGCCGATCGAAGCGGTTCCCTTACCCGGTTAGGGCGAGAGGAGACTGCGCCACGTCGTGGATCATGCTCCAGCTTCCATTCAGCCAACAAAAAAGCCGGCGTTTCCGCCGGCTTTCATATTCGTCGGATCCGCTGCGCCTGTTAGTGCGCAGCTTCCAGAGCTGCAGCTTCGGCCTTGGCGATGGTGCCCTTGACCGCGGTCTGCACCTTCTCGAAGGCACGGACCTCGATCTGGCGGACGCGTTCGCGCGAGACGCCGAACTCGGAGGCGAGATCTTCCAGCGTCATCGGTTCATCGGCGAGACGACGGGCCTCGAAGATGCGCCGTTCGCGCGGGTTGAGTACACCGATGGCGCCGTTCAGCGCCTGACGGCGATGATCGAACTCCTCGTGCTCCGCCATGATGGCTTCCTGGTTGGGCGAGTTGTCGACCAGCCAGTCCTGCCATTCGCCGGCTTCGCCGTCGTCACGGATCGGTGCGTTGAGCGACGCGTCGCCACCGAGGCGGCGGTTCATGTCGATCACGTCCTGTTCCGTCACGCCGAGACGCGTGGCGATGATCTTGACCTGGTCGGGACGCAAATCGCCTTCGTCCAGGGCGGAAATCTTGCTCTTCGCCTTGCGCAGGTTGAAGAACAGCTTCTTCTGGTTCGCGGTGGTGCCCATCTTCACGAGCGACCACGAACGCAGGATGTACTCTTGAATCGACGCCTTGATCCACCACATGGCGTAGGTGGCCAAGCGGAAGCCTTTTTCCGGCTCGAAGCGCTTTACAGCCTGCATGAGGCCGACGTTGCCTTCCGAGACAACTTCGGAGATCGGCAGACCGTAGCCGCGATAGCCCATGGCGATCTTGGCGACGAGCCGCAGATGGCTGGTCACAAGGTGATGTGCCGCGTCGCGATCATCGTGCTCGCGCCAGCGCTTGGCGAACATATATTCCTGCTGAGGTTCCAGCATCGGAAACTTGCGGATCTCGGCAAGGTAATGCGAGAGGCCGGATTCTCCATTGAGAACCGGAAGGGTAGCTGTACGGGCCATTATGATGCCCTCCAGTGGTTCAGACCCCCGATAGCGGCGGGTCAGGCAGCGAGCGCTTTGTCAAAGCCGCCCTGGCTGCGATGTTCCGCGTCTCATCTGACGCAGGTGCAACATACACCCTACTACAAGCGTATTGAAAGTGAATTCGCTGTCACGTTCCCGTGCGGCCAATATAAGTCTTTGTAAAAGCTTTATTTTTTATATGCATCTGCGTCATTCTGGCACGGCCATATGGGCGCGCAAAACTGCCAGATCGTGAGGAAGCTCGCTGGTCCACTCCAGAATCTCGCCTGTGCGAGGGTGCTCCAGCGCCAGCAAATAAGCGTGAAGCGCCTGCCGGTCGAGCGCTTCCAGCGCCGCGCGGCTCTTCACGCCCAGCGACGACGCCTTGGTCTTGAAATGCGAGCCATAGACCGAATCCCCCATCAGCGGATGCTGAATATGCGCCAGATGCACGCGGATCTGGTGCGTCCGCCCCGTCTCGAGCTGGCAGGCCAGCAGCGAGGCGATCGGCTTGCCGTGGCGATCGGGGAATTCCTGCAGCACTTCCCAGTGGGTCACCGCATCGCGGCCACCTTCACGGACCGCCATCTTCTCGCGGGCATGGGGATGCCGGTCGATCGGCGCCTCCACGGTGCCGCGCGGGCGGTTCGGAACGCCCCAGGCAAAGGCCATATAGCCGCGGCGCATCTCGTTGGTGCGGCCGTGATCGGCGAACTGCGCTGTCAGGGACTGATGCGCGGCGTCGTTCTTGGCCACCACCATCAGGCCGGTGGTATCCTTGTCCAGACGGTGCACAATACCCGGCCGCTTCACGCCGCCAATCCCCGACAGAGACGCGCCGCAATGGGCGATGAGCGCATTCACCAGCGTACCGGTCTCGTGGCCGGCCGCGGGATGCACGACGAGGCCCTTGGGCTTGTTGATGACGATGATGTCCTCGTCCTCGAACACGATATCGAGGGCGATATCCTCGCCTTCGGGCTCCGGCGCGATGGCCGGCGGCACGTCGATTGTGATCGTATCGCCGGCAGCGACATGATAAGCGGGGTCGCGCACGGGGGTGGGCTCTTGCGGGGACCGGGTGATCGTCACCTGTCCGGCAAGGATCAGCGCCTTCAGCCGCGACCGCGACAGAGCCGGGCTGCGCACGGCGAGCACGCGATCGAGCCGGGTGGAGCCTTCATCGCCCTGCACCGTGACATCCAGCCGTTGATCGTTCATTCCGTAGCGCCTTTTGTTAAAGAAGCGGCTTGCCTACAAGAAGCGCCTTGCTTCGAGAGCCTTGAATTAAGAGACGAGTGTTTGCATGACCCAGCCCGCCGCCGATAGCGCGCCCGAACCGACCCTTGAACAGGCCGCCATGATCGCGCGCGTCCGCCGCATGATGCTGATCGCGGGCCTGACCACCGCTCTCGGCGTCGGCGCGCTGCTCGTTGTGATCGGCTACCGCCTTTTCCGCACGGATGGAAGCACTGTGACGTCCACGACGACCGCGACCTTGCCGAAAGGCGCGAAAATCCTCTCTACGGGGGTGGCGGGGGACCGTATCGTGATGACACTGGACGTCGGCGGCAGCACGGAAATCCGTACTTTCGACGCCAAAAGCCTGAAACCCGCGGGTACGCTGAAATTCGCCAGCGAGCCCTGAGCTTCGCCTGCGACCCCCTGGCTAGCTCGGAAACCATAACGATGATGAGGTTCAGGGCTGCCAGCACCTTGCAGCCGCCGCCATTCCCGGCTATCCCCTCCCGCGCACGCTCCGTTCGTCTAACGGTTAGGACATGGCCCTCTCAAGGCTAAAATAAGGGTTCGATTCCCTTACGGAGCGCCACTCAGTACTCATCTGCGAACCCGGATTGGACCCATTCCGGCTGGCCAAGACCGCTCTTTCGAGCACGTCCTTGCTGCCTTTGATGCGGATTTGGGCATCGTCGACCTCGACCACGTCAATGAGGGATTGCATATAGGCCTTGCGGAACGGAATCGATCCCGAGGTAATATTCTCACGCATACTGCGACCGAACTGTTCAAGCAGCGCTGGATCAATCTGGATGGCTTGCGATGAATGCGATTTGGCCCGTTCGAGCGCGGCCTTGGCGCGGTCTCGGTCGGCCTTCAAGGTGTTGAGACGATCCTTCAGGACGTCATCCATTTCCGTAACGCCGTCCTCGATCAGCCGATAGAGCCGCTTGAGCTTGTCGTCGGCGTCGGTGGCCTCTCGCTGCAAAGCGACAACGCGGGCATTGACCGCGTCAGCCTTTTCCGAACGCCGTGACGAGAGTGAGGACAAGATCGAGGCCAGACGCTCTGGCTGAAACAGTCGTTCGGTCATGTGGGTGGTGACGAGGTTGTCGAGCTTGTCCATCGGTATCGACCGGCCCTTGCAGACCGTCTTGCCCTTTCGGGCGCAGGTCGAGCACGTATAATACCGATGGACGGCGCCGGTCTTCGAGGTGCCGGTCCGCAGCGTCATTCCGCCGTTGCAGGTTGCGCATACGGCGAGACCGGTGAGCAGGATCGGTCCCGTCGTCACGCGCGGCGCGGCGACCTTAGGACTGCGGGCATGAAGCTGGCGTTGGACCTGCTCAAACTGGTGAGGTTCGATGATCGCGGGAACCGCTGACGTGACGACCTCTTCATCAGGCTTCCATTTGCCGGTGCGGGACGACATCCGGTTGAATTTCCACTCACCTTTATAGGTCGTGTTGGTGAGGATCTTGTAGATGGTGCCGACGCCAAAGGTTTTGCCCTTGCGCGTGCGATGGCCGCGGCTGTTGAGCCATTTCACGACCTCTTTGACGCCGAGCGCGCCGGACGTGCCGTCGCCATAAATATACAGCTTGAAAATGAGCTGGACGGTTTCGGCATCGACGGGATCGATGGCCAGGGTCTTCTTGATCTTGGTGCCGCGCTTCTCAACCTCGACCAGCACGTAGCCAAGAGGGACCGGCGAACCGTTCCAGAAGCCCTGCTGAGCGTTAAGTTTCATGTTGCGCAGAACGTGTTTTGCGTTCTCTTTGGACTGATATTCATCGAACAGCGCAATGACCTTCCGCATCATCGCCT
>NZ_JBGMOE010000093.1:0-1584 GCF_041424195.1 Tardiphaga sp.
AAATTGAATCAGTAAATCAGCGCCGCCGCGAGGGGTTTTTCAGCAGACTGCTAGTACTACTGAGTCAGTAAGTCGCAGATTTTGATCGAGAGAATCACTTATCTTGCGAGATTCATGCTTCAGCATTGGAGACTGAGATGGATCTTCGGCGGTCGAAAGCTATTGAATCGCGATTTGCGGGTTATGTCGAGGGGCTGACGAGCGTGATTGGGCACGCCGACCGAGCCAGGCCGCTGCGGGACTATTGTGTGGGCCTAATGATGCCTTGCGAGCGCAAGAGCGTCGAGCCGATGGCGGCGATTACGGCGCCGGAGCGAACGGCGGCACAGCATCAATCGCTTCTGCATTTTGTTGGCGAAGGCAAGTGGTCGGACGAGAAGGTATTGGCCAAGGTCCGCGAACTGGTGTTGCCGAAGATTGAGCAGCACGGGCCGATCGAAGCCTGGATCATCGACGATACGGGCTTTCCCAAGAAGGGGAAACACTCGGTCGGGGTAGCGCGGCAATATTGCGGCCAACTCGGCAAGCAGGACAATTGTCAGGTCGCGGTGTCGTTATCTCTCGCCAATCACCACGCCAGTCTGCCGGCGGCCTATCGCCTGTATCTGCCGGAAGACTGGGCAGGGGACGACAAACGTCGGCGCAAGGCGGGGGTGCCGGACGAGATTGGCTTCAAGACCAAGCCCGAGATCGCGCTTGAGCAGATCACGTCAGCCTGCAAGGCCGGCCTTCCTCGCGGCGTGGTGCTGATGGACGCCGGTTATGGCTGCAATACAAATCTGCGCACCAGCATCAACGCGCTGGCGTTGCAATATGTCGCCGGCATCTTGCCGAATACCAGTGTGTGGGTGCCGGGCACGGGACCGTTGCCGCCAAAAAAGTGGTCAGGCACCGGTCGGCCACCGACGCTCTTGCGCCGCGACGGCAAGCATCAACCGGTCTCCGTCAAGGAACTTGCTCTCGGCCTACCCAGGCGCGCCTGGCGCCCGATCCGGTGGCGGGAGGGGGCGGCAGAATGGCTGTCCTCGCGCTTTGCTCGGGTGCGGATTCTGGCCGCGAACCGCGATTACAATCTCACCGAAAGCCGGTCGGAAGAGTGGCTGCTAATCGAGTGGCCCGAAGGCGAGAAGGAGCCGGCCAAATATTGGCTGTCGAACCTTCCGAAAAACATCGCGTTCCGCCAACTTGTCGATACCGCCAAGCTGCGCTGGCGCATCGAACGCGATTATCAGGAACTAAAGCAGGAAGTCGGGCTCGGACATTTCGAAGGACGAGGATGGCGTGGCTTCCACCATCACGCCACACTGTGCATCGCAGCCTACGGATTTCTGGTCTCCGAGAGGGAGACGATTCCCCCCTCAAGACCTCGTGCCTCGGCATGGTTCAAAGAACTTGCCGTTCCCGACGGTTACCGACCGAGAGGATCCGCCATTGCGGACTGAACGCCACGTCCCAAACTCAATCGCCACAATGCGCCGACGCTTGATCGTCGCGCTCGTCAAGTCCTTGTCGCGGTGTCCATGCTGCGCGGCCTCGATCGTCAAAAAAACGTCGCGACAAAATTTGTGATGCAGTAGTACTAGG
>NZ_JBGMOE010000094.1:0-85123 GCF_041424195.1 Tardiphaga sp.
ACCAACTGCTGTAACGTCGAAATAGTTCTTGCCATGCGGACGCCATCCATCGATGCACAGGTGTAAAGCCTGCAACTTCCTGCGTTCGCCTGCAAATATTGCATAAGTTTGCAGAGACTTGCAGAAGACGGGCAGCCATATATCTCGATCGGGACTCAGAGGACTACGGATGGTGGCTTCCAACAAAGAACTGCAAAAGGGTCTCAAGGCCATAGCAGAGGATTTTCATCTGCCGGGTGGCGGACGCATGAAGCTGTCCAAGCTAATCGCACGGCATATGGCCTGGTTCGAGGTCGCGGAACGGCGTGGCATGGGCTGGCGTGACATAGCGAGAGCTTTGAGTGGCAGCGGAATTACTAGCGAGACCGGACAGCCGCTAAGCATTGGAACGCTTTCTTCGACCGTTTGGCGACATCGTGCTGCAGAAATCGCGTCCATCAATGGTAGAAATGAGGTTGGGCAGCAGCCCGCAGCCAAGCTTGCCGTGGTTCATGCAAAACGGCCAAAGAGTACGATGCCCACCAAGGCGCGCATCAAGCCAAGTGAGAACCGTGCTGAACTTCGTTCCGGCAACGGGCAGAATGATGGCCAGCCAAAGGCGGCAACGAAATCGAAACGCTCAACGAGCGAACCGGCGGGCGAGAGCGAGAACGTAATGGCTTTCATGGCCCGAGCGCGTGAAGTTCGCCGGCGGTCGGAGTAAGCGTAATTTCTACGCATGGCGACGCGTGTTAATCACTGCTTTGACTTGACTGAAACTGCCGGCCCCGAAGGAGGACTCTTTCCGCGATATACCGGAATAGCTGACGGCAATCGCGGATCGCGTTAGTGATCGAAGCCAAATGGCGGAAACGCGCCTCTTGGCGCGATTCCGGCGAGCCGATAGCGCGGTCGGCCCGTGGTTATTATACGCCGCCGCTGCTGTTCTAAGTCCAAACTGGTGGGGAGAAAGGCAATGGACGTCAACGACCCGCGATTGATCGAGAGCCACAAGAACCTAACCGAGCGCATCAAGAAATTGGACGACTTCATCGTCACGGTTCTGAACTACCATGTGAGCGTCGAACAGAGCATGACCGAGCTCGTCGAAGCTTACGGCAAGAGGCAGGTGACACCTTCTACGACATAATCGTGCAGTGCGATGAGATCGCCCCGCCAGAAGGGGATGCCGCGACGTGGGAGGTCTTGAAGAAAGCCAACCGGCTCCGCAATGCCGTGGCGCATAAGATTGACGGGCCGGAAGTCAAAGACACGATGACGAAGCTTCGCACTGCCTACGCTGCACTCTCAGAGCAAGCAGAAGGACGAAAAGAAAATGACCGATGTGCAGCTCGCGCTGTCGGCTTTCACTCACTGCGGTTCCGTCATCATCGTGGCCACGGACAACAAGCAGAAGGCCTAAGACTGCTTGGTAAATAACCCTCGGGGAAGAGATTTAAGCACCTTCGCAACGGTCTCCCCTCCAATAAACGAACCGACGATTGCGAGCGCTGCGCCGTTGTCTAAGCCAATCGTATGGAGCAGTCCGGCTGCTCCTATGAATATCGCGCTGTTCGACGCGCTGGTATAGATCGTGTCGTGGCTCTTGTTCCACCACTTGCCGAGCGAGCCCTTGAACGAATGGACGCTCTCGACAACCGCCTTCTCCTTCACCTCGTTCTTTTTGAATTGCTGAACGGCGACTTTGATGTGCTCCAGTCCGGCTTGCATTTCCTCGAAACCGGCGATCGAAGCGTCCACTTTCTTGATGGCATCCGGGTCATTGGGACGCTCGTCACGTAGCTTGGCGATCCGGTCCCCGATCTGAAGCTTCAGACCCTCAATCGCGAGCAGGATCGATTTCTCATTCGCCTCAATAGCCTTGCCAATTTTGGTGACGGCTTTGCCGGAGCGTTTCGACTTCGGCGGGGCGAGGAGCGCGCGCAGTTCTTCGAGAGAGATCACGCGGAAGTGGCGGTCGTTGCCGGGGTTGCGGCGCATCGGGTCGGCGACCGAGTATCCAACCACCCAAAACTCATCGAAGTCTTGGAATGGCTGCTTACTCTGCTGAATGTAATTGCGGAAGGCGGCTTGTCGCTCGCGTGCCTTCTCCCCGTTGACCTCTACGACGAAATCAAGGGCGTACCGACGCTCCTGGCCAAGCTCGGTTCGAGAGGCGAGCATGTCGCCGCCGAACCTTCTCGGCGGGTTCCGTGCCTGGTCGTGGATCGTCCACTTTGCGGCGGTGAGGATTTCTGTCACCTCGCGCATAAGATCTCGCTCGGTGTGCAAATTCCGCCGATTCGCCTCTTCAGCGAGCTCGCGCACGCGGCGCGCGCCCAGTGTCAGCTTGTTAGCCATCCCCCAGTCCCTCCCGACAGAGAGAATACCCGTAAAGCGGGTAAACGCATGGGATAAATGGCCAAACCACATGAAATCAGGCCCGCATCCTCACGTTTTCCCGCACCTTCGGGAGCTCGGCGGCGGTGTAGCGGTGGCCGGTCGTGGTCCGGCAGTCCGGCACATACTCCAGGGCCACCAAAGCCAGCTCAGTGACCCGGGGGAGCGGTTTGTCGGAGGCCTCCCAGACCACGATTGTCTGGCGGGACACGTCCAGCTCCACGCGGAGCATTTCCTGCGTCATTCCGTGGCGCTTGCGCCAACCCTTCAGCTCAGTGCCGATCATGGGGCACCTGGATGTCGGGATTTCTTACATTCTTGCTCGGCTCGGTCATTTCTGACTCAAAAATCAAAGGCCGGACGAGGCCTTGGCAGGATAATGACTACCCGGGAAACATTAACTTTTCCTTGCTGCTTTTCCATTTTCCGGCAGCGCTCGTAGGCGTCGGAGAAACACGTTGGCAGCACGCCGCCGGTCGTCCTTTGCAATTTAGCCGGGGCAGGTGCAGCGGCGGCCTCGATGCCGGATTTTGCAAGCATCTCGCTCTCGCCGCACCTTCCCTTCGTGATCGCGCCCGGCGTGAGGGCAGTTCGTGCAGTCGGGCGTATCAAGCACGTCTGTTGCCGCGACCGTACATTTTCTCCGCTATACGCTCGATCTCTTCCTTGGGCAGCTCGTGAGGGTTGATGCGATTTATAAAGGCCTTTTCGGTCTTCAACTCTTTGAATCCGGCGTTCCAGCTCACCATCCGTCCGGTCATCTTCCTGCACACATAGAACTCGCCCTACTCGTTATGGAAAATGAGGCAATAACACTCACCCGTAGCGACCTCGTCGCAATGTTTTTCGTTCCCCCAAACCGGACGTGCAGCCCACGCTTTGGCGAATTGATATTGATCGGGAATGGGGTGCATCGGGCGCACCGGCACCGCGCACACCAACGCGAGGCCGGGCTTGGCCCTCCAACGGACGAAAAAGCTCAGCGGTCTCTACAGCTAATCTCTTTCCGCCTGCGCTAAGCAGGTTCGCCGGAGGCCGAACATCTCGGTGGAAGGATCATATTGCGACGCACGCAAGGGTTGCGTTCTATGCTTCGTTCTGTAAATGTTCTAAGCCCAGATGAGGAAGCCGAAATGGTCGTCAAGGTGTTTGTCTCTCACAAGAAAGAAGACGCAGAGCAAGCTTCTGCGATTTCGGCGTATCTCGTTGCAAACGGACTTCAGGTCTACCTGGATGTTATCGATGGTCAGCTCGCAAAAAGCGGGCCCGATCTGGCCGATTACATTCGCGCGCAGCTCGATCAGTGTACGCAGTTGCTCGCAGTCATCAGCGCGCAGACCCAGGCATCGTGGTGGGTGCCGTGGGAAATCGGCGTCGCGACTGAAAAAGAACGCTTCTTTGCATCGTTCGTTTCGGGGACGGCCGCAGTGCCAGAATACTTGGCGAAATGGCCATACCTCAGGACACACGCCGATCTGCAAAAGTACGTCCAGGAATCCAAACGAGCCGAGCTGCTCGTCGAGGACCGGGTGCAAAAGGGCTACCGAACCACCGCGCGAGCCTCGGGCTTTCGCTCTTTTCACACGTCATTAAAAGCCGCCCTCGGGCAACGATAAACAGTTTTAGCAAAGGATCATCATCATGGCCGACAAAAAAGTTATTTTCGTCGCTTTCGCGATCGAGGACGAAACGCAGCGCGATTTCCTCAAGGGGCAGTCGCTTCACCCCCGCGCTCCTTATGAATTCATCGATATGTCCGTTAAGGAAGCCTACGATAGCGGCTGGAAAGAAAAGGTGCGGACGCGAATCAAGCGATCGGACGGCGTTATTGTTCTGGTGAGCAAAAACTCAAAGACTTCCAGCGGCCAGAAGTGGGAGATCGCCTGCGCGAAGGAAGAAAAGAAAAAGATTCGCGGAATTTACGCGTACACGGCCGATCGAACCGAGATCGATGGCGTGACCACTTACACATGGAGCGACCTTAATATCTCAAACTTCATCGACTCTCTGTAGTGCCGATATGCGCAAGGCACTTATCGTTGGCATCGACTACTATCACGACTTCACGTCGCTCAGCGGCTGCGTCAACGATGCGGATGCTGTAGCGAGTGTCCTTAGCCGGCATGCGGACGGGACGTCCAATTTCACTAAGCCGAAGGTCTTAACCGCGACCAGCGTCCAGAATTCCATCAACCGCAAGACTCTCCGAGAATCGATCGAAGGGCTTTTCAAGGATGACCCTGAGATCGCGCTTCTGTACTTCGCGGGACATGGTTATGTCGATGAAACGGGTGGGTTTCTGTGCGCCAGCGATTGCCAGGACGGTAACGACGGCCTGGCTCTTAGCGACATCATGACGTTTGCCCGGTCCTCAAAAGCGACCAACAAGATCATCATCCTCGATAGCTGCCACGGTGGAATAGTAGGCGATCGTGCCGGTGATGATAGTGTTGCTGAAATCAGCAAGGGTATGACCCTCCTTACCGCGTCGACCAAAGATCAATACGCTTTTGAAGGCGGCAATGGAGCACCGGGCGTTTTCACCAATCTTTTGGTTGATGCTTTGAACGGCGCTGCGGCAAATCTTGTTGGCGACGTAACGCCTGGCAGCGTATACGCGCATATCGATCAGTCACTCGGGCCGTGGGGTGTACAGCGACCCGTGTTCAAAACCAACGTAAAATCTTTTGTATCGCTCCGAAAGGCTACGCCGCCAATTCCACACGAGCAGCTGCTGCAACTCGCTGTCCATTTTCCAGAGCCGCGTTTTCAGTTTCAGCTCGATCCTGCATTTGAGCCGGAAAGATCGCAAGAGCAGCTTGATAATCCGGATATTCCTGCGCCGGACCCTGCGAAAAAAGCGATATTCAAGGTGTTGCAGAATTATGCGAGAGTGAACTTAGTGCGCCCCGTCGATGCGCCGCACATGTGGCACGCTGCTATGGAAAGCAAATCTTGCGAGCTTACAGTGCTCGGTGAGCACTACCGCAGGCTAGTGGCAGACGAATTGATCTGAATGCCAGCGAGGTTCCTGTGTCCGACACCGAACGCCAGAAATCCTTGGACCAATTGCTGGAGCAACTTGCGGCGATTGAGCATGACCGGTGGGCCCACTGGCAGCGGTATGTTCATGATCAAGGGCAACTTCAACCAGATGGCTCGGTTATCTTGCCGGCCAACCTGGTTGAGCGCTGGGAGCGACAAATACGTACGCCTTACGATGACCTTGCTGATAGCGAGAAAGACAGTGATCGCGAGCAGGTTCGTAAGTATTTCCCGATCTTAGAGCACTGGCTTCAACAGAACCGTGAAGAGAAGGCCGCCGATGAGTGACAATTTCAAAACCGTTCGCGATCCGATTCTTTCTCTGTACCAGTCCGCAGTTGGTGAAGTAGCCCAGAAGATTGACGCAAGGACAGCCAAGGCCACAAGCCAACGTGGCGGGCTTCGGCGGTCCGCATCCAGCACTTATCCCGATCAAGCTGCGCAAATCGCTCAACGGGAGTTTCACAAATTGGCCGGCGGCGGTTCACCGCTTTCAACCGCGGGTCCCGCAGCGCGAGAACTTTCCAAAGGAGGAATTGCGCAGGTGTGCGCTGAGCTCGGTCTACGGTACATCAAAGCTTTGGCGCTTCGAGATGAGCAGGCCATTGTGCAGCTAAAAAACGAATTTATCGCCGGGACGTGCGACCCTGAATGGATTACCACGCTGGAGGCATACCGAAGCTACTTTGGAGAGGATGGGAAACGCAAGCCGATCCCGTATGTCCGGGCATCGACCGTCGGCCCGAAAACAATCGAGATCAAGGCGAATGCCCGCGTTGCCTTGATGGGAGACTGGGGTACAGGAGCGTTACCCGCGATTGATATTTTGAAGTACATGGCCGGAGATAACCCCGACGTGGTCGTGCACCTCGGCGATATCTATTATTCGGGCACACCTGAGGAGTGCAATACAAACTTCGTCGACCCGATCAATGGCATTCTTCGTAAGGATAAAGCGCTTCCCATCTATTCGCTCTCTGGCAACCACGACATGTACTGTGGCGGACTTGGATTCTATAGCCTGATCGCTGAGCTCAACGTAGCGCCTTTTACGCAGCCCGCAAGCTTCTTCTGTCTCAGGTCTGCCGATGAAAAATGGCAACTTCTGGCGATGGATACCGGATTACACGACGACAATCCGGGCACGGTGGCCGGCGCGGTCACTCACCTTGAGGATGATGAAGTCGCCTGGCACTGCGACCGCATCAGTGAATTCCCTGGCCGCATGATCCTGCTTTCTCATCATCAGTTGTTTTCCGCATTCTCCCCCATCGGAGCGCTAGGTTCTGATGGAAAGCGATCGGCAGTAAACCCGCTTCTACTGAAAGCTTACAAGCAAATGACGAGTACCAAAGAGATTGCGGCGTGGTTTTGGGGCCATGAGCATACTCTGAGCATTTATAATCCCTTTGCAGGGCTGGAGCGCGGTCGCTGTCTGGGTCATGGGGCGGTTCCGGTATCGACGATCGACGAAATTTACAAGCCGCTTGCCGATCTCGACAATACACCGTCAATGCTTGATCCGTCCAAGCTTGGTACCACGGGCGGGGTCTATAATCACGGTTACGCGTTGCTATCTCTCGGGGATGCCTGCCGGGCTGATTATTACCAGGCGACTAGCAGGGGGCGCGAATTGATCTTCAGTGAGTCATTTTAGTCATCTTGCACCGTGATCGACGGTGAGCGTAGCCTACTGCTGAGGCACGTGCTGCGAAGATTGCACAAGAACCGAAATGCCTTCGCCGAGTACCAAGTAAGGCACTCGCAAGCAGGCCTGCCAAGGGCAGGTGCGTCGGTTGCTTGGGATACCCGGCCTATGCCGAAGCCGTCATTTGCGGGCGTGACAACCGGCTCAGTGCTGATCAAGTAGGAAATTAGGTATCTTGCGGCTGGCGGCCTGAACCTGGCTGTGAATAGATAAGGCATTTGACCCCCGATCGGCTTCCACAGGCTGCCCCGTCCTCGTGACACGATGTCTCTGGCACTGCGATGGAAATCAACCGTAGGTGGGATCCTATGACTCCTATGCGCCCTATGGCCCCGATGGTTCAAATGCTCAGTGATCACAAGCACGCACATCGGTGTCATATTTCGAGGAAGCAAGAAACTGGATCATGCTCTCTTATGCGGCGAATGCCCGCTTAACTCTCGATGGGCCCTATGATCCCTATGCATTCAGACTACAGCGATGCAGCCCCTGCCAACTCGTTCGCTGCATTTGCTTGGAAATATCGAAGATTCAGCGGCATCGTAGTTGCGTCCTATTCCGTCTTCTTCAACGCATAGCTCGACGGACTCCACCGGGACGGGGATTTGATGCGGAGCATCACAAATCCGCCGGCGCGCGTGCCCTCAAGGCGGGCCACAAAGCTCGCGAGGCTCTGACGGCTGCCGCGCTCCTGCGGATCAGCCAAGCGGGACAGGCGAATATCGAGGTCCTTTACCCTCATAGGTCGCTCGCCATATAGCTCGTGCCAGTTGGTGAAGAACTCGACCACCTGTCCACGAAGCGGATCATCACGCTTGATCTCGGAAATGCGGCTGACGGGGTCGGGGCAACCGAGTGCGAGTAGCGGGTCACGGCACCACGCGGCCCACTGTTCGAAGCTACCAAGCGGAAGACCGGGCTTGCTCTGATTGATCCGCCCCCATCGCCAGATCGTCAGCGCTGCAGCGAGGAGTTCATTGCGCTTCTGCTTGATGGTCGAACGAAAGTCCCCGTCAAATCGGCGCTGCTCGGGATCCTCGCAACCAGCGTCGAGTTCGACAATCAAGAAGCGCCGCGCGAGGTCTTCCGACACCGTCGTCGCGTTGCCGGTCATCGCCAGAAAAGCCGAACTGGTGATTGAGACCACTTTCGTGTTTTCCCGGAAACGGCGGATTGCGCAGGGATTCTCAGTGGCGATCTGTGCCAGCAGATTCGAGCGGACAACCTCGGCATTAACGTTGTCGAGAAAGATGACCGGATCGGCGGCGACAAGAGCGGCCGTCAATCGCTTATCGAGCTCGGCGCGTTCGCCGGTGCTGGTAAAGGCCTTCGGAGAGAAGTTGAAGGCGATTTGCGACGCTGCGCGGACAAGGAGCCCCTTGCCGGTTCCGGCCCCGGAATATTGCGGGGATCGAATAATGAACCCGGGCGCGAGCGGCAAGCTCGGACGGCACACGGCGGTCAAAACCGCAAGGAGGTAGGTGGCCTCGTCGATGCCCGGCGCAACTGAAGAGTTTACGACGGTCGGGCCGCTGCGGCTAACGACTGTCTGCGCGTCCGCAAAGGGGAAGCTAGCAAAAGGCTTGCGAAGCGTAAGCAAGGCCGCCTCGGCCTGCTTACGCGACGGGCGCTCAGGAATGCTCGGCATCTCGATGCCCGTGCACCAGAAGCGCGTTTCCTTGTCGTAGCCGCGCGCGACGCGGATCGAACCATCGTTAGCGAGGATCGGAGCACGGCAGATCCCGTCGAGGTGAGGAACGCCCCAGGCGTCGTGCCTATTGAGATATAGCCGGGCGACCCGTTCGGGAAGAGTCACGGCTTCAACGACGATTTCACCTCGGACGATCTTTTGCACGGCCGGACGGCACACCAGATGCGCGTGATTGATGACGTCGTTGACGTTGAGATCGCGCATGGAAAACCCATCGCCAGTTTCAATCAGCTTGACGAGCTCCGCGCCGCGCTGAAAGAGCTTTGACGAGTTTGCGAGATGACCCGCCAGCACGCCAGCTGCTGCCGGCAGGTTGGACTGATCGATGAGCAAGAGCGGGAGCTCACCGACTCCCTGCGGCAAAACGGGCGTCGAGATGTCCGTCTTTTGGGTGACACCAAGTTTCGATACTCGGTTGCGATTGGCGGGTTGTGGCTTCTTGCTGGACATGTACTTCCCTCTAAAAGGTCAGCCGTGCGGCTGCTTGGGAAGAACTAGTGTGAAATGTGAGTAAAACACAGCCAGGTTACCCCGGCGGGTTTTCTCAGCAGCGTGCGAGTAGGATCGGGCTTCGCATTTTGAAAACAGCGATTAAGCCGACTTCTTTGGTGTATGGACCAGATGATTTTTCAGCCCATCCCGATTATCGACAGCGCTGTTGGCCGCTTCATTGAAGAACAACTTTACTCCTTCGAGGAAACTCCGAGTTCGACGCAGTTCCGATAGTGGCCGGAGGAGATACGGCATGAGCCGATCGATTCTGTTCTCAACCCGTGCGACTGACACCGGTGCAATCGGGCAGTCGCAAAAGCGGTCGATCACTCTACGGCAATAGGCACCGTCCTTCAGATGGCTCATGTCAGGAACGACGACAGTGCCGTGCTCGCCCATCGCGTCGATTAGCTCGGTAAGCCGCGGGCGATATTCGGTATCGGGCTCAAAAAAGGTTTGAGCGCGCCAATCCATTTCGAGCAAATCTATCTGATTATTATAGATGACCTCTTTGAGACCAATTTCGCGGATCAGAGGATGCGCGATGAAATTAAAAAACTTGTCGATCTTGCCCTGGCTCCTAAGGTTCCAACCACTGTCTTTTTGATCTTTGACGTTGTCGGTACCTTTCGCCGAATAGTAGGCGTAGGCAGGCATTTTCAACCCCATCTCTTACCCCTGATCCCCAGACTCTTTTTATTCCAAATAGCAACCGCCGCTGGTGTCATAGGACGTCGACTTCAAATAATTCGTTACAGAAATCATGAAACTTGCCCGCTGCAGGCGGCGAATGATCTAGGACCGATCGACATTCATGATTCCCAATTGGGATGATTGCTGATTCATAGAGTTCCGTGATTTTCACGGAGCGGACGATGGCGACGAAGCGCTACGAGTTGAATACTGCGCAATGGGCGAGGATATCGCCGTTGCTGCCGGGCAAGGCTGGCGAACTGGGCGTACTGCGGCCGATAATCGCCCGTTTGTGGACGGATGTTTGTGGGTGTTGCGCTCGGGCGCGCGCTGTTGCGACCTGCCGGAGCGCTATGGCAAATGGAAGACAGTGCAACGGCGCTTCAGCCGCTGGTGCCATGGCGGCGTCTGGGAGCGGGTATTCGCGGCCCTGACAGCCGATCGCGACAATCAGTATCTGATGATCGACAGCACCATCGTTCGCGCCCATCACCAGGCAGCGAGCGGAAAAGGGGGGCCAAAGATCAGGCGCTGGGGCGTTCCCGAGGCGGATTGACCACCAAGATCCACATGCTGGCCGATGCACTTGGCCGGCCGCTTCGCTTCATCGTGACGGCGGGCCAGGCAAGCGATATCACCCAGGCACCTGCATTGCTCGAGGGCCAGAACGGCGATGCCGTGCTCGCCGACAAAGCCTACGACAGCAATGCCCTGCGCGCGATGATCGACGGGATCGGCGCGACCGCGGTGATCCCGTCAAAGCGGAATCGCAAGATCGTCATCCCGCATGACACAGCGCTCTACAAGCATCGCAACCGGATCGAGCGATGCTTCTGCCGCCTCAAGCACTTCCGACGCTTCGCAACACGCTATGACAGGCGAACAGCGCACTTTACGGGCTTCATCCATCTCGCCGCCGCTACAATCTGGATGCAATGAATGTCGATCGGTCCTAGTTCGACTATTTATTGTCAGACCGGTCGACTCAAGTACTCGTTCGTTGCTGCCGGGTGACCTCAATCAAAACCACCCCGGGTAACCCCTCTGATTCTCCCTATCCGACCTTGCTATCGGATGTCGCGAACTTGAGATCCACGACGATCTCGGCGTTAGCGATGAAGGAGATTGTAAGATGCGTGCGTGGTTGGACGTTATCACCGAAGAAACTGGCGGCGTAATTCGGACCGGGCTGGACGCCGAAGGGCGTGCAGCCGGTCTCCATCGGCTACCTGACTATCAGTTGATGCGCATGTTGACCGAAGACGCTGCGTCAGAGACAGACCGGGCGGCAAAGGACGGGCGCAAAGTCGCTGACAACAGCGAATTCCTCGCCGTCCTGGCTCCTTTTTTTGTCCAGCCGGGTGATCTTCGCGTTACACCCTTTGCCTGTGCTGTAGGGCGGGACCTCGCGCGGCTGTTTGCAGGAGCGGGCGCTTCTGAAGAGATCGTTCGCCGCGGACAGGATTTGGCTCGGCAAAAGTCTATCATCTACATCGATGTTGCCGAAGGGGCTTTCCGGCTCGGCCAAAACTATCAGCTTCGGGCTGTCTTCATCTGCCACACGGCGCGACCGAGGCGCGCCCTGAGCCTGTTCGACTCTTCGAGCGATCTACGCATCTTTGCAGTCGCCGGCGCCATCGGCACCTTAGCCACCGCGCGCGCCTCCTGGTTCGTCGGCGATAAGTCCGGTCGGAGCGATGACTTATTCTATGAATTTCTTCGTCATCGCCATCAAGAGTCTGGTCTGCAATTCGACAGCATCGTCACCGAAATCGAGGATATGGTGTGGCTTACGCTTGCTTACGCGGCCGTCGCTAAACCAGATCGACGCGAAATTCTGCCAATGGCGACGATCAACATGCAGGGGCGCAGGCCCAATCGGGCCGCGCGGAGGCGACAGCGCGCGTTCAGTCTTTTTCGTGTGGAGCGTTTGCGTGCACCCGCTGACAATTTCGGACGCAGCGTCCAGACCAACAACCAGGGAGGCTGGCAGCTCGGGCGCCGTATAAAGATTAGAGGCCACTTTAAGATGCAGCGTTACGGCGCCGAACGCAGGCTGCGTAAGCTGATCTTCGTTGCGTCGCACTGCCGTGGGCCGCACGACGGAGCTCCCCTCCATTCAATCAAGCGACTAGACTAACTTCTCGCCAGGAGCGTCCAACGTATACAAGAACTCATCCAGCAACTTGTCGAACAAGTTGCTTTGCTCCGCAACATCATAACCGAGTTGCAGAAGAAGCTTGAGGATGCGTTGCCTGTCCAAACTGGGAATTTGATCGTAGCAAATTCCCTTGAGGATTAAAAATGGAATGCTCGGTGTTCGCCTGTAGCGCGAGAGCATTGGAAGAAGGGCTGCGTATGGTGCTACTGAGAGATCCACATGAGCGTATTTCGGATTGGACGCCAGCGTATCGAGGAGTGATCGAGCGTCCCGTCGCAGCTTAAGCAGACGACGTGCGTCGAACCTTTGCCGTGAGCGCGCCGCTGTTAGAGCCGTTGCGACGGCCTGCGTCGGTAGCCAATGCGCTACTACTTCGCTTTCATCGACTCTTGCGATAAACGCGTGCCCTGCAATTAGATTTCCAGTGAAGCGACCAGCTTGCCACTCCCGCTCAATTGTGACGGCCTTGCTCATCAACACCAGATGTTGGCGCCACTGCATATGGTAGCGTTCCATAACTTCGCGAGGATCGACGACGGAGAATGGCTCGACTGCCAGGAGATAGTGACGTGTGACATGAGCTAGACCAGGCTCGTGAATTATCTTGAGCCAGTTCTTGTGGATACGAACAATCCCTTGTTCAGGCTCCGCTCCGGCCGCGTCAAAACGATCGACAAGACGAACATCCCATGCTGGTTTCGTAGGGCACGCGGGCAGAACTTTGCGCACCAAATTGATGAGGTCATATTTGACGTTAGCGGTCTCTCTCATCAATATTTGCTAACCACCCGAAGACTCGTGCACCCGCCGAAAACGGCTTCGCAGTCCACCGTTTTCTGATCGAACAGCTACAGATTATGGTATCTAAGGCCAAGGGTCTTAATTTCCACTTTCAAATCGCTGATTTATCACGATCATCGCGCCGCTCAATCGGTAGCGTCGCGGGCGGGCTCGGCCAAGAGGGTGAGAGCGTCCGTGGATAGGGGAATAATTGACACATGCACAAAGGTTTACATTTCCTCTCCCTTTACCCTTGAACGTCAAACACTGCCCTCCGACCTTCCCTTGTTCGAGCTCTACCGGTTAGCAAGCGCTCCGCCGCTTGAGATAGTCGCGAGTGCCGTTTTCTGACGCTGGCGGTGAACCAACTGAAAGCAGAGCCTACGAGATGCGTGTCTCGCATCGCGGAGATTCGTCCGCAAAAAACTACGGGGGGTTAGCTGCATATGTTTTGGCGGCCTTGGGCGTTAATACGCTCGCATGACCTGAACCCAGTTTAAAGGAGCGCGCCATGCTGATCGATGCCAACGAGAAATTTCTGCCAGCTGCTGCTTTTATGGAAGCAGCAGCTATGGATCTCAACGAGACTACGCGGTTTCTGCTGGAAAGCATGCATAGGGCATCGAGACTTGATGTAGGGCACGACGGCCGCGTGCAGAACACTATCGCAGTGGAGGCACTCGACCCAAACCTTTCGATCGCGTTCGAGCTGCCGCTCCACGTGATCATCGATCCGCTCGCGCTCGTAAAAACGATTACGAAGGCCTCGCGCCGCCACAAGCTTCAGCTGGAAGGTTTCCAGGTCGTGGACTGCTTCTTCACGCAGCCGCGGCTCGTCCTGTTGATTCGCCGCCGGGTGGTCGGCCAGCTCTTCTGTTCGCGCGATGGTCAGAGCCTCCATCTCGAGATTCGCGAGCGGCCGGACGCACGGGACATGGGCAACGCGGTACTCGCAATCGGCCGTCTTTGGTTCAACACTCATACCCCGCTCGGCACCGCGCCGGCCGACAGCATCCACTAGCTTTGCTGCCGTGCGGACGAACGAATCCAACATCGGCTTAAATGCAACCTGTTGCTCCGCAGTTGTGATTCCGGCTGACGCATTTCGCGAGGGTCGGCATTAGGCTATTTTGAGGCGTAAATGAACGATCTTACTCTCGACAGTACTATCCTTCAGGCAAGGCCGCTCGATTTTTGGCCACTTCAGGCGAAGGGGCACGAAGCCTTCCCGGCGTGCGTCGTTCTGTTCCTGGGATCGGGCCTGCTCACACTAGCCCATGTCTCGATGTCGGATTGGCTTTTGGTGACGCCGAAACTTATCCGTATCGCTGCACCCAACGTGGTGAACATCGAACATTTTCAAGACAGCTTGGCAATCGGCGGCGCGCTGCGTAACGCCCTGATTGAGCTGCGCTGTGCCGCCATCATCGACCGTGGGATTCTGGCTGCATGCAGCGACGTGAATAATGAGCTGCAGAATTTAACATATCGCAAATTGATCCAACAACCGCAACACGCTGGCAGCGACATCACCTTCGATCACCCGTAACCTGCAGGATCTTATCAATGACAAGACCCACAATCATTGCCGCCAACGCGGATATACTTCGACAAGCGGTGACTGACAACATTCGCGCTTGCGAAAAGATTATCGCTCGGTCAGTGCGTCCGACCGACGCTTTCCCGCTAGATGCGCTCGCCGTACTCTTCGTCGTTCATGAAGACCACATTCGAGGCTGGGATGGTCGAATTGATAGTATGGTATGGGATCGTGTTGCCCAACTCACCGATCACTGCTTCTTATGTCCCTATAACGAGCAAGTTCTTCAAAGCGAGTATTTCGCCCTCACTCATCAGGAGCTCACCGAATTTCGGCGCGGCGTCCCCATTTTGAAAATCGCTGCCGCTATCGATACGCGGACGATCCTTGCCAGGGGCGGTCGCACAAAACACGATGCGGAAATTAAGCTCCGGAACGCGTTAAGTTTCGAGGTGTTTCGGCAGGATATCGCGGTAGGTGCATTGCTCGCTGGCCAAGATGATCTGGACGGCAAGCGCGTAAAACCAGACCGCGGAAGCGGTTTACAACATTTGTGTGAACACTCTTGGGTCGATGGCGTGCCATTCAAGGGTCACGCAAAGCAGGAAGCGCTCGCCCCCTTCGACCGCAAGCTCACCCTCATGGGTAGCCTTCGCGATGAAGGCGAAGCGGTCGCGGCGACTTTTGTGGCGGGAGCGGTAGAGCCGAAACAGGTCGTCGAACTGATCGTCAAGCAGGTCGCTGCATCGACGACAACCATGCGGACGCCCAAGCAGTATGAGGACGCGCTCGCGGTGGCGACGTCGTCCGTCAAAACCCTGATGAGAGCTTGCGCTCATATCACTGAGTTGTCGGAGGGCAAAGTGGAGCTGTCCAAAGCCGCACACAAGGCTGATGAGCGCATCGCAAAGCGCGAGGAGAAGGAGAGGATGCGGGCCGAAGAGGTTGCCAGCGGCAAGCGCAAGCGAGATCGGTGGCGCTCGCTTGACCCGATCCCCGACCCCATGACGAAGGCGATGCATCAGACGTTTACCCGGTTCGATTTTTCCCCCGAAGAACTGCTCATTGTTGCGTCGTTGGCGGGAATCGACCCCAATCTTCTTTGCAGCAATCACGTATTGGCGACGCCTGAGTTCAGGCTGGCGCAGATGCTACGGAAGATGAGCCTGGGCGAGGAGTATACAGCAGGCGACCTCGAAATGGGTGTCTTACACAATTTGTTCTTCTCGTCCGTAAGTGGCGATCTCTACCGAAACCTTCGTACCCCGCTCACCAGTCTCGCTTTGGAATGCTTCCCGCGCGACTGGTGGGTCTCGCAACTAACGGGCACATAACTCTTCGGCGCACCTGTAAAATATTCGCGCATTCGTTTCCGAGCAGCTCTCTCAGAAATCCGTTCCTGTTGTTCATCGCTCGGCAATGGCGCCGA
Source organism: Tardiphaga sp. (assembly GCF_041424195.1). Lineage (NCBI taxonomy): Bacteria > Pseudomonadati > Pseudomonadota > Alphaproteobacteria > Hyphomicrobiales > Nitrobacteraceae > Tardiphaga > Tardiphaga sp. Next base: position 15,939 of record NZ_JBGMOE010000094.1, read on the forward strand.
GGTGATGAGAGCAGAAATGAGATTATGCCAAAAATCGGAAAAGCTTCCACGCCTAAGCTCGCTTTGCCTATCTTCGCGCCGATTGTCAGCGACAAGGGCGGCATCGGCAAGAGCTTGCTGGCCAAAGCCATGGCGGAGTGGCTGCGGCTGCGCAATCTGCCCTGCGGAGTGGTCGAGGTCGACACGACTGGCGAGTCGCTCAAAGGGCTTACTGACGACGTCGTGAGCATTGCGATTGACCAGAAAGCCGCACGCCGAGATCCCACGTCAGTCTGGCGTGCTCTGACGCCGCTCTACCTGACGATCGAGCGCATCAGCCAGGCGCGCGGAATGGTCATCGTCGAATTCGGAGCCAACGAGGCGGCGCGCGGTGCACTCTGGGCGGGCATGACCGATCTCCAGGAAGAGCTGGATCAGCTTGGGACGTCGACGCTGATCGTGACGCCCTACACCTGTCAGGCGGAGGCGATGCGGCGCGGCGTTCAGTCGGCGAGCGCATTCATGGAGGCGTTGCCGCGGGCGCGCCTGATGCTCGTTGAGAACGAGCGCGACGGCAGAATCTGCGACCTCCATCCCTCGAGCGAGGCCGCCGCTGTCGGTCGTGGCTTGATTGGTCCGCTGGCGGCCAAGGCGGCCACCATCCAAATGCCCGCGATCGAAGCGGACAGTTGGGCGCCGTTCGAGGCAGCCAATATTCGCTTGATGGACGCTGTGATGATGCCGGTTCGGGAGGTCATGGCGATCACTGGGCTGCCTCTGCCGGAAGCGAAGATCGTCAAGGGAGATGTCGCGGCGTGGTGCGCCACCATGTTCGCGACCTTCGATCAGTTCATCGATGCTGAGGGTAATCAGAATGGCTAATCCGACGCCTCAGAATTTCAGCGGAGCTGCAGCAAAGGCGACCATCGAGGCATCGCGGTCCCGCGAACAGCTCGGCCGCGATCTTGCGGCCCTCTTCATGTCCGCTCCCGCAACCTTCGATCCGGTCGCGTTACGCCGACTTGGTCAGGCGGGATTGCGGTCGTTCGCAGCGGCTTTGGGCGTTTCGGCGCCAACGCCCCCGTCCCCCGTCGCAGAGGCGAAAAAGCAGACGGTCTCAGAGGATGAGACCAACTGGAAACACCAGGAGAGCCGAATCGTCCAGTTTCAAGTCGTCGGCGCTTTCTATGGCGCGATTGCCGGCCTCACCGCAATCGTTGCGGTCAGCTTGCTGTCCGCGCTGCTCAGCTGATCCGCACACAAAATGTAGGAATCGAACGTGAACAATACGATCGTCAAGTTTTACCCCGCGCTTCTGGTTGCATTCTGCATCTTCATCGCGATCGGATGCCTCTCATATCTGTCACTCTTTCTAGTTGCCCCGCCCGATGTTGATCTGCTGTTCGCGGGCCGTGTACCGCTGAACAGCCATCCCGTATTAATCGAGATTTTCCGGCAGATCACGGGCTGGCGGTGCTCAGTCTCCGACGGGCCATTGTTCGTGACTTGCCGCATGCGCTGGGTTGTGAACATCCCAGCGCAGCTTGCGGGCGAGCCCAAGCTAGGCGCGCGGCTGATGGCGCTTGGTTTGACCCCTTTCATCGCGGCAAGCGTCGCCTTTTATGAAACCTATACCCGCACGCCGCCCGTTGAGACCGACTTGGTAAAGAGCGGTCGGCGCGTTTTGTTTGGCGAGTATGCTCGGCGAGCCATCCAGGCCTTCATTCGCCGCACGGGAAGGACCGCCGAGGACGGTCTATGGCTTCTGCCGAACGTGCAACTAAACCGGGCGCAAGAGGCTCGCAATATTCTGGTAATCGGCACACAAGGATCGGGGAAGACGGCGTTACTGCGGGCTCACATCGCACAGCTCTTGGCTGGCACCGGGTTGACCTTCGTCTTCGATGTAAAGGGCGATATGGTCGCGGGTCTCCCCACCGACGAGTTCGTTCTCGTGGCGCCGCACGATGCGCGGACATGGGCTTTGAACATTGGACCGGAAATCACAAATCGCGCGATTGCTCTGGAGTTCGCAACGAAATGTATCGATGATGAAAACAAGAAAAGCATGTGGGTCTCGGCGGCGCGCGCGATTCTAGCCGACCTTGCGATGGTGCTTCGTGCTCGTCATGGTGATCACTGGAGCTGGAATGAACTGCGCGAAATCGCGCTATCCAGCCCGGCAAGCCTACAACAGGCGCTGACGCAAATTAATGCACCGAGCCTTCCACTCGTCTCGTTTGGGTCGGATCCCGCAGAGAACCGGACCGTGATGTCCGTGCTCATCACTATGTGGGTGGCGGTCCTTGCGACAATCGAGCCGCTGGCGGACGCCTTTGCGAGTGTCCCTGCAGAGCGCCAGTTTACCGTGCAAGAATGGATGGGCCGCAAGGGCGAGATGCCCGCGGCGCTCGTGTTTCAGAAGTCGTTGGCATTTCCGGAGCTATCGGGCCTGCTGGGATCGTTTCTTGCGGAACGCATAGCGACGGCGGCACTGACCCCTGCTCGCCGTGAACCCGACGCCCCGCGGTTGGCCCTCGTGCTGGATGAGTTCTCGGAAATCCCGATGACGAGGCTTCCGAGCCTCCTTTCCCTCGGCCGCGAAATGAAAGTTACGACCATTTGTAGTCTGCAGGATCTCGGCCAACTGAGTTCGCTGGCCGGCCCCGAAAACGCAACCATCATAGAAAGCCGCTTCGGCATTCGCCTGGTGCTGCGCCTCGAGCCGGGAGATACCGTTGAGCGGATCCTGCGCACCTGGCTTGGCGAGCGACGCATCAGTCGCCGCCGGGATGCGACGGTCGAAGAATTGAAGGCCGGGATCACTCGCCCGCGAGAGACGGTGACCGTTCCCGTCATCCTGCCCGACTTGCTCACCGACGAGCTCGGGGTGCGCGTGACCGGCAACGGAACGATGATCAAGCTTCTGGTTTGCGGTTTCCCAACCGTCGGCATTGTCGATGTTCCACTCACCACCTGGCCCGATCGCCGGGAGGCGCATATCGCACCCAATTCCGCGGCAAAGGTCGGATAGTGGCTCATCGAGAGTCGAAGGCTCTAACCACGGGAACTAGATCTGTTGCGAAGCAATAGCCCCAAAACCTCGCTGCGGCTGCCGTTGTCAAAAAACGGCAAATTCGTTTCCGAGCAGCAATTGCCGATCTGACCAGAATGGGAGGCCTCTACTTATGAGGTTTTCCCTTGGTTGCTTCCTTCGCCATCATCCGCCGCCCTGGCTACTATACGTCGCAGCCCTCGGACTACTATCGGGCGGGCGCAGAGTCGGGCGGCGTTTGGTTGCGCGGCAATACCAAACTTCGAATTGTCGCCGGCACCGCGGTCGATCCCCGCGACTTCGACCTTCTTTGCGATGGCTGTGATGCCGCTGGCAATAGGCTTGTCTCCGCACCGTCATTCAAGCGCCGGGCGCCGGGTGTCGATCTCACGCTGTCGTCGCCGAAGTCGCTGTCCGTTTTATATGCTGCGGGCGATCATTCGATCCAGACCATGATCGCAGACGCCGAAAGTGCGGCCGTTGAAGCGGTCCTGCGCTTGATCGAAAAGGAGATCCGCCTCGTTCGCCGCGGTCGGGACGGGGTGCGGCGCGAACACGCAAAAGAGTTCGTGGCGGCGGTGTTTACCCATTCGGAGGCGCGGCCAGAGACGCACGCGGACGGAACGGTGCTGGCTAGTGTGCAGCGCCACCATCATCTCTGCATCCCCTCGATCTGCGAGCGTTTCGATGGGACCTTCGGCGCAATCGATACAGCGGGCGATATCCGATCTTGGAAGAAGACCTTCGGCGCCTGCTACCGGCTTGCACTCGCACACGAACTGGAGCAGCGCGGCTTTGCGATCGATCGCGTGGAAGATGACTGGCGCTGGTCGATTGCGGCCGTGCCGCCTGAGCTCTGCGCGTATTTTTCTGCGCGGCGCTCGGCGATCGAACGAGAGCTGGCTAAGGCGGGACTGACCTCGGATGCAGCACCGGCAGTTGCAGCTGCGGCTGCGCGCAACACCCGACGCGCCAAAGATGAGATCAACGATGCGGACCGCTTCGCCCTGTGGCATCAAGCAATACGACGGTTGGGATTTGAACCGGACAGTGTTGTTGCTGCTGCCTTCGAAGCTGGAGAGCGCCTTGCCGTTGCGAGGCAATCCGAGAGTCCCCTCGTCCGTATCAAACAGGTCGCGGGAACGGTTCCTGCTGAACTGACTGAGTACGAGGCCACGTTCAGCCGGCGGCACGTCATTGAGACCGCCTGCAATGCGTTGGCTGGCACCGGTGCTTCCGTCGATGATGCACTCATGTCCGTCGATGACCTTATGCATGGCGGTGCTATCGTTATGCTCGGCGACAGTCGTGATGGCCCGGTGCTATCCACGCCCGACATGGTCGCGACAGAGCGTCGCCTGGTCGAAACCGCCGTTGATCTGGCGCAAGCAAAAATCGCGGCGCCGGATCCCGCCCATGTCCGTGATCTCTGCGGCCGAATTGGTCTATCGGATGAGCAAACAGATGTTGCCCTCTCGGCGACCTCAGGGCGCCGTCTGGTCAGCATTCTCGCCCCGGCGGGAAGCGGAAAGTCGACGGCACTGACCGCCATTGCCCGCGCGTTCGAGTCAATGGGCAGCGGCGCTGGCGCAGGATACGCCGTCCGTGCAGCTTCAGTCTCGTGGCGCGCCTCGCTGGATGCGGGTGCGTCCATCGGGGTACCCTCGCTCGCAATCGATGCGCTGCTCGCGCGCATTGATCGGCGTGCGGCGAAAAGTCTTCCCGCATTTGATCGCGACACCATCCTCCTAGTCGACGAAAGCGGACTTCAATCCAGCGTGCAGCTCGCGCGTCTTCTCGATCTTGTGGACGGCGCTGGCGGCCTTGATAGGCCAAAAAGCAATCTTTGCGGTCTCGTGATGGTGGGGGACGACAGGCAGTTAAGGCCCATCGGTCCCGGCCATGCGATTCGCCTCGTTCGCGATTCGATTGGCGCGGTGAGTCTGTCTCAGATTCATCGACAGCGCGAAACATGGGCGCGCGAGGCCGTTCTCGCCTTCGCGCGCGGCGATGCCAGTTCAGGCCTGACAGCATTCCATGACCGCGGCCTCATCGCTTTGCACGACCAGCTCAAGCCGGCAGTCGATGCGCTCGTTGAGGATTGGTCCGCAGCGCGGCGCTCTTCACCGATCGAGCAGCTCATGGTCCTCGCCAAGACGAACGCGGAGTCGCGTGCGCTCGGTGCGGCATTGCGCAATCGCCTGCGAAGCGACGGCATCGTTGGTGGGCGCGAAATCGTGCTGCCGGCCGCCGATGCCTCCGGCAATGCTTACTCTCTGCCCGTCGCGGTCGGCGACCATCTCGTTGCTCTCCGCCGGATTGATCGCTTGGGCGTGGTGAACGGGACGTCTCTTCATGTCGAGAGCATCAAGACCTCGCGTTTGACGAAGTCCGTGCAGATCACTGCCAGATGCGGCGATCGTCGACTTACGTTCTCACCGGCTGAATTTGCGGACGCCAAGGGGCGTATTCGGCTTGCGAATGGACTCGTGTCGACAGCGTTCAGAGCGCAAGGCCTGACAGTCGAGCGCGCGTTCGTGTTGCTGACAGATCGCCTCGATCGCCACGACGCATATGTCCTGGCTTCGCGCTCTACGGATGAGACCCGGTGGTATGGCGCGCGTAACAGCATCGATGCTGGCATTCGCGCGAGCGGCGACGATCTCGAGCAAACAATCGATGATGCGCGCCGCCTGCATTATCTCGCGGAGCGGCTCTCCCGCGAGCGCATCAAATCGACGACGCTCGACCTCGTCGATGTCGCAAGCATTGCTGAGCAGCATGCGGAGCGGGCGCGGTCCCGAGTGAGCGAGCTCAGCCATGAGCGCTAGAAAGGAAAATTCAAACCCACGGCCGATCGATCCAGAATTCTGGACAGTGGTCAACGAGCTGCCGGACCCGTTGCCAGTGACGACGGCCGAGGTCGAGGCGCTCGAAAGATACTTCGGCGAAATTCTAGATGAAGTTTTCAACCCAAGCCACGCAAAGTCCGCTCAAACGAGATCGAAACTTTAAAAGGAGACCAAGAATGACCATTCCCCCGCTCTACAAGCCTGTCGTACTCGAGATGTCGCTCGAACCTTACGCCAAAATCGCCGTCGATGGCGGCATCTGGCTCGCGGGCGAGATCGTTGCGCACGAACCCGGTATCTCGTTCGCGCCAAACCCTGCCTACATTTACAAGCCGCGGCACCGAACGGTTGTTATGGGCGGCCTGGGCGAGCTCAATGAAGCGCGGCGCCACCATGTATTTATTGAGGGCTTTCTTGCGCTACCCGAGAATGGCGCGCAGACGACATTCCGGCGGCTGCTGTTCACGCACAAAAAAATGCTCCACAAGGCATTGCGGGCTGAATGGTCGCGCCGCTGGCGTAATATCCAGATTCAAGAAAATGTGCGCCCTCACGCGATTGCTGCTGCAAGGCAGCTGCTTCCCAAGCCGCGCATTGTTCACTAGACTCTGACGCGTTTTAAAGGAGAGCGACTGGTATGGCCCGCAAGCATCTTCACGCAGAACAGCCGAAGAGAACGTCGCGCAACATTCTCGTCTATGTTCGAACCTCCACTGAAAAACAAGCGGCGAATTTTCTGAGCCTGTACGATCAGGAGAACCAAATCCTGGCTAAATGCGAGCGCGAGGGAGAAAACGTTCTGTCGGTCTATCGCGAGGGAGGCGAGACAGCCACCAACATGAAGCGGCCGGCGTTTGAGCAAATGGTGGCTCGTGCCACAGACGGTACGCGCTCCGTCGATGCCATCATGGTCTATTCGTTCTCGCGCGCGTTCCGCAATCAATTCGAGCAAGAGCTAACCGTTCGTGCCTTGCGCAAGCACAAGGTTGAGCTGGTGTCATTCGCTGAACCGTTGACTAATGACGCGAGCGGCGACCTCTTCCGCAAATTTATTGGCATCGTCAATGAATTTCAGTCAGCCGAAACTGCTCGCGCGACGACTCGCACCATGAAGGAGAACGCACGCCGGGGTTATTCCAATGGTGGCGTGATTCCGTTCGGCTATAAAACGATCGATGCTGAGTTAATTGGACATAAACAAAAGAAAAAGCTCGCAGTGGAGCCAGTCGAAGCCGAGATCGTGATTCACGCCTTCGATCTTGCGAGGAACGGCGACGGTGAAAGCGGTCCGCTTGGCACCAAAAAGATTGCGATCTGGTTGAACGAACGAGGTTTCCGATCAAGAAACGGCAAGCTGTTCGGCACGGGCACGATTTACGAGATCCTGACCCGAGATGCTTACTGCGGCCTGAGACGCTTCAACGAATACAACCGGAAGGGTGACGGAGAGCGTAAGGATGCCTCCGAAATCGTCGAATACGAAGTTCCCGAAATAATCGATCGCGCGACCTTCGATCAGGTGCAAGCCTTACTCGCCTCACGGCAGCCGAGAGCTAAGGGGCCGCGGTTGACCGCGGCGCCGTCATTGCTCGGAGGCCTAGTGCGTTGTGACTGTGCAGAGTCCTGTGCCCTGACGACGGCGACCGGCACATCTCGTACGGGCAAAGTGTACGCTTATTACAAATGCATCCAGGCGACCAAGCAGGGACGTCATATGGAAAACGGAACAGAGTGCGTCAATCGAAAGATTCCGCGGCCGGTGATCGAAAAGCTGGTCGTCGAAGCCATTCTTAATCAACTGCTCCAACCGGAGCGCGTGACTTCAATTCTGCTCGCCCTCAAGGCCCGCCGCGATGATCGGCAGGCTTCGGCCGACCGCCGTATTGTCGACCTTGCCCGGCAGGCCGCTGAGGCTGAAGAACGGCTCAGCCGGCTCTACGCGGCCATTGAAGCCGGGACGATCGATGGCACGGACCCCACCCTCAAAGCTCGGGTGGCTTCCCTCAAAGACGGCCGTGACCGGGCAGCCGAAGCCCTGGACTATGCAAAGAAGACAAGCGCAAGCCCCGTCGAGTTCGATCCGCTGGCCGTCGACCGGTTCAGCCGCCTTATGCGAGAGCAGCTCACCTCCGGTGACGTGGCTGCCCGCAAAGCCTACTTGGCTAGCGTGGTCGATGTCGTGATCGTTTCGGAAGATAAAATCCGGATTATCGGCTCAAACGACAACATTCGGTCCACATTTGGCCCAAACGGTCAACCCGCCCTGCGGGTTCAGAACTCTAACCAGCGATGGTGCCCAGGGGCGGGATCGAACCACCGACACTGCGATTTTCAGTCGCATGCTCTACCAACTGAGCTACCTGGGCGCCGCCCCGGATCAGGTCCAGGGAGCGCCGGTTTATAGTCAGGCAAATCGGCCATGTCCACCCGCCCGATGGCATTTCTGTGAACGAAGATTTTGCCGTCAAAACAATGGGAAATAGCCGCCTTGGACTGACCTGGGCAGCGCGGCCGCCCGTCGCCCCTATTCGGCGTCCTCGTCATCCGTCGGTTTGCCGGGAATCGCATAGGACCCCGACAGCCAGCGATTGAGATCGACGTCGCGGCAGCGCTCGGAACAGAACGGCCTGGATGCCTCGACCACGGGCTTGCCGCAGATCGGGCATGGCTTTTCGCCGGATTTGGACGCCTTAGCTTGCATTCAACCAACCGAAACGGATCGGGAAGCCCTCGCCGCCGAGGAGCGTGACGGTCTCGTAGAGCGGCAGGCCGACGATATTGGTGTAGGAGCCGACCATCTTCACCACGAAGGAACCGGCGATGCCCTGCACGGCGTAGCCGCCGGCTTTGCCGCGCCATTCACCGGAACCGATATAGGTGCTGATGTCTTCCTCGTTAAGGCGCTTGAAGCGCACCCTGGTCTCGATCAGCCGCTGCCGGAAGCTTTCCTTGGGGGTGACGATGCAGACCGCCGTGTAGACGCGGTGGTTGCGGCCGGACAGCAGCCGCAGGCATTGCGAGGCCTCATCGACCAGCTCTGCCTTGGGCAGGATGCGGCGGCCGACGGCCACCACGGTATCGGCAGCGAGGATGAACGCGCCACGCAGTTCGTCGTCGAGCTGGACCGATTTCAGCGCGGCTTCGGCCTTGGCGCGGGCTAGGCGATTGGCGCAGGCGCGCGGCAGCTCGCCCCGCTTCGGGGTCTCGTCGACATCGGCGGGACGCAGCGCATCGGGCTCGATCCCAGCCTGATTGAGCAGGCTGAGACGGCGTGGCGAACCGGAGGCAAGAACGAATTTGGGACGGCCGAGCATGCGATGTGATCGATCTCAATCAGAACCTTGGAAATGCGCGCGGAACCTATCGGAAGCCCCCTGCTTCGACAACCGCGCACGCAGCATTTAGCCGCTGGCGGCGCCGCCTTTGGCGAAACGTTTGCGAATCCGCAGCAGCAGCCCATCGCAGACCTCGCGATAGGCGGCCAGTTTCTGTTCACGATTACCTTCGGTTCCCGTGGGGTCCACCGTCGGCCAGTATTCGACATCCGCCGCATCGGTGCGCGTCAGGTCCAGCGCCTTGTGATGCGCCTCCGGCGACAGCGTGATGATGAGATCGAAATTGAGCCCTTCCCAGTCCTCGAGTTCCTCGAAGGTCATGGGCTTGTGCCGGGAAATATCCTGGCCGAGCTCGGCCATCACGGCCACCGCGAAGGAATCCAGCTCGCCCTTCTTCACCCCGGCGGATTTCACATAAAGCGCCTGCGGGAACATCTGCTGCAACAGGCTGGCGGCCATCGGCGAGCGGACGCTGTTCTGGCCACAGGCAAACAGCACCGCCTGCGGCGTGCGCGCGCGTGGCGGCGCGGCCATGCGCGGCTACCCCTTCCAGTGAAGGACGGAGATCAACGTGAACAGCCGCCGTGACGTTTCGAAATCGACGCGCACCTTGCCGGCCAATCGTTCCTGCAGCGTGCGCGAGCCTTCGTCATGGATGCCGCGGCGTCCCATATCGATGGCCTCGATCTTGTCGGGCGTGGCCGTGCGGATCGCCTGGTAGTAGCTGTCGCAGATCATGAAGTAGTCCTTCACGATGCGGCGGAACGGCCCCAGCGACAACAGATGCGCCACCACGGGCGAGCCGTCCTCGCGGCGGATGTCGAACATCAGCCGACTGCCGGTGATGCCGATATGCAGCGCAAATGGGCCGCCTTGCGCGCCTTCCGGCGCGAACAGATTCTGCTCGATCAGGTCGTAGATCGCAATCGCCCGCTCGTGCTCGATATCCGGCCCGGAACGTCCGATCGATTCCTCATCGAGCGTCACCGCGACGATGCGGTTGCTGCTGTCATCCTCTGGTGGAGGGGTGTTGCTCATCGCAAATTGAGGCGCAATCCGACTGAACGTGCGTGGGCATCGAGGCCTTCGGCCTTGCCCAGCGTCATCGCAGCCGGTCCCAGCGCCCGTAGCTGATCCGGCCCGCACTTCAGGATCGATGTTCGCTTCATGAAGTCAAGTACGCCGAGACCCGATGAGAAGCGCGCCGAACGCGCGGTGGGCAGCACATGGTTGGAGCCGCCAACATAGTCGCCGATCGCTTCCGGTGTATACCCACCCAGAAAGATCGCGCCGGCATTGCGCACCTTCAGCGACAATGCCTCCGGATCGGCTGTCATGATTTCGAGATGCTCGGCGGCAATGGCGTTGGCCAGCGGCACGGCGTCATCGAGCGCCTTCACCAGAATGATCGCGCCATATTCGTTCCACGACGCGCGCGCGATATCGGCGCGCGGCAGCGTGGTGAGCTGCGCTTCGACCGCGCGCTCGACATTGTCGGCCAGCGCCTTGCTGTCGGTAATCAGGATCGACTGCGCGTTGGCATCGTGCTCTGCTTGCGCCAGCAAGTCTGCGGCGATCCAGTCGGCATTGGCAGTGTCGTCGGCAATGACCAGCACTTCTGAGGGGCCAGCAATCATGTCGATGCCGACCTTGCCGAATACCTGCCGCTTGGCGGCGGCCACATAAGCGTTGCCTGGGCCGACGATCTTGGCCACCGGCGCGATGGTCGCAGTGCCATAGGCCAATGCAGCCACGGCCTGCGCGCCGCCGACACGGTAGATTTCGGACACACCGCCAAGCTTCGCTGCGGCCAGTACCAGCGGATTGAGCTTGCCGTCCGGCGACGGCACCACCATCACCACACGCGCAACGCCGGCGACCCTGGCCGGCACGGCATTCATCAGGACCGACGATGGATAGGCCGCGGTGCCGCCCGGCACATAGAGGCCGACAGCCTCGATGGCGCTCCAGCGCCAGCCGAGCTCGACGCCTAGCGCATCGGTGAAACGGTCGTCCTTGGGCAGCTGGCGCTTGTGAAAGAGCTCGATCCGGTCGCGAGCGAATGTCAGCGCCTCCACGGTCTCTGCATCGCAGGCCGCGACGGCGGCATCGACCTCGGCCGGGGTCACGCGCAGAGCGGAGGCCTGGAGGTCAAGCCGGTCGAACTTGCGGGTGGCTTCCAGCAGCGCTGCGTCGCCACGGCTGGCAACGTCATCGACGATGGCGCGGGTGGCGGCCTCGATATCGGCCGCGACTTCGCGCTTCATCGCGAGGAAGGCATTGAAGCGCTGGGTAAAATCGGCGCTGGCGGTGTCGATACGAATTGGCATGATGGTGTTCCGGCGGGGCCTTGCCGGCCAAGGCCCCCTGCTCAATGGCGCGGCGGCAAAGTGCCGTCAACCCTGTGCTGCTATCGAAAGAATGAATGATGGATCAGGCATCCAGGCCGGAGGCCTCGGTGCCCGCCTCAGCGTCGCCGGTAAGGTCGTCGGGACCCAAGTCGGCCAGCTCGCATTCCAGACATTCGACGTCCAGCCGAAGCGCCCCCCCGCCGGCAAAGATCAGGACGACGCTGCCGCCAGGAGGCTCGGCGGCATGGAATTCGAGGCCGAGCAGTTCCAGCGCGATATCGGGCGTGTCGAGATCGATATCCCGGGACTTGCAGGCCAGCACGCGGTCGAACCGCAGCGCCGAGATCAGCCTGCGCGGCGTGACTTCACCTGAGATGGTCTGATCCCAGTCGAGCCGGCTCATGCCGACCACCAGGCGCTTCTCGCTCTGGCGCCAGATGATGTCGCCGACGCTGACGGCCGCATCCTGAACATGCGCGGAAATCACCGCGAGGTCGTCGGCATCCAGTGCAATCAGCCTGCGTTGCCCCGTCACGGCGCCCCCTTTGAGCGAATCCTATCCGCTGATGCGCTCGATGGTGGCGCCGCAGGCGGACAGCTTTTCCTCGAGCCGTTCGAAACCGCGGTCGAGATGATAGATGCGATTGACCATGGTCTCGCCTTCCGCGACGAGGCCGGCGATCACCAGCGACACCGAGGCGCGCAGATCGGTTGCCATCACAGGCGCGCCGCGCAGCTTGGCCGTGCCATCGATGGTGGCGGTCTCGCCGTCGAGATGAATCCGCGCACCGAAGCGGGCGAGCTCCTGCACATGCATGAAGCGGTTTTCGAAGATCGTCTCGGTGATGTGCGACGAACCCTTGGCCGTGGTCATCAGCGCCATCAACTGCGCCTGCAGATCGGTCGGGAAACCGGGGAATGGCGCCGTCGAGACGTTCACCGGCTTGATGCCGGCGCCGTTGCGGGACACGCGAATGCCGTCATTGTTGGGCGTCACCGTCGCACCGGCTTCGACCAGCACGTCGAGCGCTGCCTGCAGCAATTCCGGCCGCGCCCCGGAGAGTTGTACATCGCCGCCGGTCATCGCGACGGCCATGGCATAGGTACCAGTCTCGATACGATCCGGCAGTACGGTATGGCGCGTGCCATTCAGCTTGGCCACGCCCTCGATCTTGATCGTCGTGGTGCCGGCGCCGGTGATGCGCGCGCCCATCTTGTTCAGGCAGTCGGCGACATCAACGATCTCCGGCTCGCAGGCCGCGTTCTTGATAGTGGTCGTCCCCTTGGCCAGCGTCGCGGCCATCAGCGCCACATGAGTGCCGGAGACGGTGACCTTGGCGAAGTCGATCTCGGCGCCCTTGAGGCCGCCGGGCGCCTTCGCAATCACATAGCCACCGTCGATGGTGAGTTCGGCACCAAGCTTCTCCAGCGCCATGATCAAGAGATCCACCGGGCGGGTGCCGATAGCGCAGCCGCCGGGCAGCGACACCTTGGCTTCGTGCATGCGCGCCAGTAGCGGTGCGATCACCCAGAACGAGGCGCGCATCTTCGAGACCAGCTCATAGGGCGCTGTCGTATCGATGATGTTGGCGGCTGAGATATGCAGGGTCTGGCCCTGATATTCATGGTCGCCCGGACGCTTGCCGGCCGACATGATGTCCACGCCGTGATTGCCGAGAATGCGCTGCAACTGCGCGACGTCGGCCAGACGCGGCACGTTGTCGAGAATCAGCGTCTCGTCGGTCAGCAGACCGGCGATCATCAATGGCAGCGCCGCGTTCTTGGCGCCCGAAATCGGGATCGTGCCATTGAGTTTGCTGCCGCCGACGATGCGAATGCGATCCATACCGATTCCCGCTGATTGCTGTGCCCCGGTTATAGGGCGGTTGGCCTGTTTAAAGCAAAAGCTTTGAAATTTGCGGCTTTTCGATGAGGCCGGTAGCAAATCTGTAAAAGGGCCGAATCGGCCCGTTTATGCTCCAACCTGATTGATATCAGGAGTCTCCAGAATGGGCTTCGGATAACCGTTACGAACCACCCGGATCATGGCGCGGCCGAGCTTTTCGGTTGTCGTGACATAATTCGGCGCGATCCGGTTCAGCAACGACCATAGCGGCCCGGTGCCGGTGTAGATCGCCTGTACCCAGGCGGTCTTGGACCTCACACCATGCAGCGGCTGGATGCCGCCGGGGCGGAACATGTAGGCGGCCTTGAACGGCAGCTTGAGCAGATCGTTCTCGGTCTTGCCCTTGACCCGCGCCCACATCACGCTGCCCTGCTCGGTGCTGTCGGTGCTCTGACCGGTGACATAGACGAAAGTCATCGCGGGATTGAGCCGCACCAGCGTGTTCGCGACCGCAAGCGTGATGTCATAGGTGATCCGGCGATAGTCCGGCTCGCTCATGCCAAGCGAAGAGATGCCGAGGCAGAACAGGCAGGCATCGTAGCCTGTCAGATCAGACGCGATTGCCGACAGATTGAAAAAGTCACTATGCGAGATCTCACGCAGTTTGGCATTGCTCTGGCCCGTCGGGCTCCTCCCGATGGCGAGAACCGTTTCGATCCCCGGATCGAGCAAGCATTCGCGTAGCACGCCCTGCCCGACCATGCCGGTGGCGCCGAAGAGGATGACTTTCATCTGATTTCCCGTTGCACCGTCATTGCTGCGTCCCGAATTCATGCAGCGGCCGCGACCTGATCGAACGCGACTCGGGTCAGCTCAGCAGAAACATCCCACAGACGCGCCGCCACGGCAGCGTCCTTGGCCCTCGGCATGATCTTCGCGGCAGCTGGCGGACCTTTCAATTCGTAAAACCCGCTGGGTCCATAATACCCGGCCTTCTGAGCATGCGGAGAGGTCGCAGCAAACAAGGTCGGCAATGCGCCATTGGCCGCCGAATGGCTCAGCGGACGCGACAACCAGCTTCCGAGCCCCATCAAGCCACCGCTGCCGGGACCGTTCGGAACGAGATCGGTGAGTGCATAACCGGGATGCGCGGCATTGCTCATCAGGCCCCAGCCCGCGGCATCACTGCGCCGCTGCAATTCGATGGCGAAGATCAACATCGCCAGCTTCGACTGCTGATAGGCTTTCCACGGTTTGTAGAACGTTGCTGCCTGAAGATCATCGAAATCGATGATGCCCGAACGATGCGCCAGACTGCTGAGACTGACCACCCGCGCTGCCTCGCTGCGGCGAAGCGCCGGCAGCAGACGGGCCGTTAGCGCGTAGTGCCCGAGATAGTTGGTACCGAACTGCATCTCGAAGCCGTCGGCCGTTGTCCGCCGCGCAGGTAGCGCCATCACACCGGCATTGTTGATCAAGAGATCAAGCGAGCCATGCAGCGCATCGAAACGTCTGGCGAAGTCGGCGACAGAAGTCAGGCTAGCAAGATCGAGATGCTGATAGCTGATCAGGGCGTTTGGCACGCGTACGCAGACGGCGTCCAGAGCTTGCGCGCCTTTGGCGTCGTTGCGGCCTGTGAGAACCACTTCGGCACCCGCAGCGGCCAGTGCGACTGCCGTCTCGAACCCCAGGCCCCCGGTGGCGCCGGTCACGACCGCGAGCTTCCCCTCCAACGCTGGGATATTCCTGGTGGTCCAATCGCTCATCTTTGTCTCCCCACATCCGAGCCGCGACGCAAACGCCTGCAGATGGCTAAATGTGCACTGAGTGCAAATTTGCAATAGGTGCAGGCTAGCCTTATCTTAAGGCTGATGAGCACAGCCAAGCCCCTGAAATCAAAACCGAAAAGCGCTGCCGCCGGCACAGTGTCGACCGGCGGACTGCGCGAACGCAAACGCGAGCAGACCCTGCGGCGGGTGACGGAAGCAGCGATGAAGCTGTTTCTGGCCAAAGGCTACGAGGCCACCACGCTGGACGATATCGCGGCCGCCGCGGAGATTTCGCGCCGCAGCTTTTTCCACTATTTCGCGTCGAAGGAAGATGTCGTGGTGGCATGGCAGGATCGCAGCGCCGATGCCCTGACCGCTGCCATCGCCGAACGCCCCGCCGATGAATCGATGATCACCGCAGCAGAAAACGCGATCCGGACCATGACCCGGCACCTCAATCCCGAGGACGCCATCGCCATTGCCCGGCTGAAGCGCGAAACGCCGGCGCTGCAGGCGCGCGAGCAGGTCAAATACGAGAAGATGGAACGCGCAATGGCGGAGGCGCTTGCAGCGCGCGCCAGCGACAAGGCCGGTCAGACGCGGGCGCGGCTGGTGGCGATGATCACTACCGGCGCGATCCGGATCGCGAGCGAGAACTGGCTGACCGAGGGCGCGCGCGAAAAACCGGACGTGCTGGTCAAGCGCATGTTTGCGGATATCCGGGCGGCCCTCGACGAGCCGCCCGCACGCAAGGTGAAAAGCTGACGGATGATCCCAGCCGCCAGCTGTGGCTAGCCGCTTGCGCGGTCAGGCGAAGCTGCCCGGCAGCGGGCGAAACTTCTTCACCGCGGCAACAATCACGACGATGAAAAACACCAGCACGATACCCTGAACGATCGCAAAAGGCGGCTCGCTGGGCGGCACGCTCGGCGCCAGTGCGTGCAGCGGCGGGACCTTCAGGAAGCTCTGGATCACCAGCACGAACACATTGAGATAAAGCGAAGTCATCGCCGTCAGAACGTAGATCCAGCGCCACGAACCGGCGAGCTTCCGGCCGTACAACGCCAGGCAGGCGATTGCCAGCAGCACCAGCGAAATGATGCCGACGACATGCGAAGGCAGCAGCTTCTCAACCGGGAAAAAGAAGCCGGTCACGCTGGTCAGGATCGTGGTCAGGAGAAACAGCGCCGTCCAGCCGCGCATCGGATTGGACTTCAAGAGGCCGACCATTGCGACCAGGCCAGCAACGATGCCGATCAGGCTGATCACCACATGAAGCAACGTGAACGTTGCCAAGCTCATTCCCAAAACCATGATGCACCCCTGCTTCAGAACCCTTCAAAAAAACTACAGCGCGCCGCGGAAACTCGCCAACTGTTTTTTGGCTGATACTCATCATTCAAGTTTGATTTTTTGCCGTCGCGTCCCGATATGAGGGCTTTGCGCCCGCCGGCGCTGCCCTGTCGCGCATTAAGATATCCACCGTGTTAGCAGCGTCACATGCGAACGGCCCCTCGACGAGGCCGCACGGCAATCAGGCAATTAGTAGTAGCGCGGAATCGGCCCGTTGTGCGGAGTCTTTCGATCCGACAGATCGAACATCACTTCATCGACATAGCACCAGCCCCAGCCTTCCGGCGGATCGTAACCCTCGATGACCGGGTGTTTGGTAGCGTGGAAATGCTTGGTGGCGTGCCTGTTCGGGGAGTCGTCGCAACAACCGACGTGACCGCAGGTCCGGCAGATCCGCAAATGCAGCCACATACTGCCCGTCTTCAGACATTCCTCGCAGCCGAGTGCGCTCGGCGTAACGTCGCGAATGCCGAAGATATGTGTGCAGCCTTTGGACATGAGTATCTCCCGTTATCGGCTCAAAGGGTCGGCGTGGCCGTATCGCCGAGAAAACCATGCAGCGCCGCCACCACCTGGGCGCCCTCGCCGATCGCTCCGCCGACGCGCTTCACCGACCCCGAACGCACATCGCCGACGGCAAAGACACCGGGCACCGACGTTTCCAGCGCCTGTACGCTGCGACCATTGGTGGGAATACCGGTGATGATGAAGCCGTGACGGTCGAGCGTGACGCCGCAATCCGCCAGCCATTCGGTGGCCGGATCGGCGCCGACGAACAAAAACAGGTTGCGGATATCGGCGCTTGTCTCTTCGGCGGACAAACGGCTGCGGGTACGGACGCGCTCAAGCCCGGCCTCTTGCGTGCCTTCGAGCGCAACGACTTCGGTGTTGAATACCAGTTCGATATTCGGCGTCGCCTCGATACGCTCGATGAGGTAGCGCGACATGCTGGCACCGAGACCCCCGCCACGGATCACCATATGCACTCTATTGGCGTGACCGGCGAGAAACACCGCGGCCTGCCCGGCGGAATTGCCGCCGCCCACCAGGACGATCTCCTGCTCCTTGCACAGCCGCGCTTCGATCGGCGACGCCCAGTACCAGACACCACGGCCTTCGAAATCAGCGAGGCGCTCGATATCCGGCCGGCGATAGCGTGCACCCGATGCGACCACGATGGCCTTGGCGCGCATCACGTCGCCATCGTCCAGCGCCAGCGCGAACAGGCCATCTTTACGTGAACAGTCCAGCGACTTCACCGCCGCGGGGATCATGATATCTGCGCCGAATTTCTGCGCCTGGTTGAACGCACGCGCCGTCAGCGCCATGCCGGAAATGCCGGTGGGGAAACCGAGATAGTTCTCGATCCGCGCACTGGCGCCGGCCTGTCCTCCGAATGACTTGGCATCGCACACTGCAATGGACAGACCTTCGGACGCGCCATACACCGCCGTGGACAGGCCGGCAGGCCCGCTGCCGACGATGGCCACGTCATAGGTCTTGCCCTTGGCGATATGGCTAATCATGCCCATGGCGCGGGCGAGTTCGGAGAAGGACGGATTGCGCAGCACCGTGCCGTCAGCCACCACGACCAGCGGCAGATCCTGCGGCGACGGCGTATAGCGCGCGATCAGATCGGCAGCGTCCTTGTCCACCGCGGGATCGAGCAGATGATGCGGATAACCATTGCGGGTGAGGAAGCCCTGCAGGCGAATGACATCACTGGAATTGGCCGCGCCGATAAAGGCTGGACCACCGGCACCGCCTTGCAGGAGATTCACCCGGCGCAGGATCAGCGCGCGCATGATGCGTTCGCCCAGATCCGCCTCCGCGATCAGCAGTGCGCGCAGCCGTTCCGGCGGAATCAGCAGTGTCTCGATATCGCCTTCAGCATGACCGTCGACCAACGCGACGCGGCCCGACAGTTGCGCGATCTCGGCCACGAACTGTCCGGCACACTGATCGGCTATCGGCGTGATGCGACCAAAACCATCACGCTGGGTGATGGCGACATGTCCTGACAACACCACAAACATGCCGGGACCGGGCTTGCCGGTCTCGAACAGGCAATCGCCGTCCTTGAAATGCCTGATCTCACCGAAGCGGCGCATCCGTTCGATCTCTGCCGCCGTCAGCACGGGAAAGGTCTGATCGTGGCGCGGCAGCGCGACGCGTGGCGCATAGACCGGCAACTCGGCGCTGGATGATGCCTGGGATTCTGACGACATTTAAACTCGCATGCTCACGCGGTGGACGATGCCATCAATCCCGATCGGGATCGGCGGGTCTTGAACATAAGTCCGGTATCTTATCGGCATCCGGTGACGCCTCGGCGGCGGAATCGTCAACAAGACTGGCGCGGCCGCGCATTTGCGCTTTTCGGCGCTTGAGATTTTCGCGCAGCGCCTGGCGCAGCCTGTCCTGACGGGCAGTTGCACTTTCCTTGGCGGGTTTGCTCGGCGTATCGGTCATGGGCTGTTACGGTCGATCGAATGGCGTGCACAGATGCGCCGGATTGGATCCTGTGACCCATACATAACCACCTTCAGCGCATCAGACGAGATGATCGACGTCGCGGTGATGATCCGGGCCATAAAGGCTCTGCAGGTAGGTCGGCGAGGCCACGGGAACCGGATCGGCCCGCAGCTGGCGCAGCTCAAGGCGGCCACAACCGCAGCGGGCTGGCCACAGCCGATTATAACAATGATGCATTCGGAGTGTCCCCCGCGCTTGCGCCGCCCGCGACCTTGTGGCAAGGATCGCCCCGCTTGGTAGGCGGCGCCCTTGAGGCTGATTCCTGCACCCAGCTTGCTGCCGTAGCTCAGTGGTAGAGCACTCCATTGGTAATGGAGAGGTCGACAGTTCAATCCTGTCTGGCAGCACCATTTTCCCTGAAAAATCAATAAGTTCTCTTATCCGAGAGACCTGACAATCAGGCATCTGACGGCAGAACAGAACGGGAAATCGCGCTTGGATACGGCGAATATCCGTGGCCCTGTTCCCCGCCCGTTCCAATTGCGCGGCATCACCCGACACCAAATGACTGTGAAAAAGGCCTCCTTCGGAGGGCAGTAACTCGTGGCTTTGAATAATGAACCAAAATCGCGACGACTGCCTGCAAAACCCGCCCTAGCCGGCGGGTTTTTCATTTAGGGCACACATAGTGCCTCGACCGGCTCGCCTGCTGACCAAGCGGCCGAGCAAATCGCAGAACGTGTCGAGAAATGCGGTAATGGCTCATCTGAGCAGTTCCCCGCGCAGATCGGGCCCGTTCCGAGAACACTCCGCATGAGCCGTACCCGGAAACAAACGAGGTCGCCTCCTGGAGGGAGAGGCGACCTCGCGGAAAGCGCGAATGCCCTCGCGGCGATCCATGTGCTCTGGGGAAGAGCCCCATATTTGATCACGCCGGGCGCCGCGGCGTATGACGACGGCATGACACGGCATGTGACAGGTGATCGCATCGGCAAAGCATCTGCTTGGTCGCCCGACCAGATTTCTTCACCATCGACACGTTATTCTCTTTGATCGCAATGCATCGTCCGGATCGTGAACGTCCCTGCTAGGCATGACGTGCGTATTGCTCGCTGCTTGCGCAGATTATCAAGCGACCTGACAGACCCCTGTTCAGATCTTCCACATCGGCTGCACGGCGCGCCAGAACGGCGCGTTGGCTGACATAGCCCTTGTCAGTCATCTCGCCGCTATCGACAGATAACGGCTCTGCCAACAAAAGCGCGCAAGTTGCATAGGTGGAAGACCCTCCACCTGCCGCCTTCAGTCTTGCGAGCCCTTTCTCGATGGACGAACGTACGTTTTCGCAGCCAAGCACAGCATCGATGCTCGCTGACTCCGGCAGGCGGGACACCGCGCGGCAGGCAGCCAGGTTGGGAACAAGC
Organism: Tardiphaga sp.; assembly: GCF_041424195.1. Taxonomy (NCBI): domain Bacteria; kingdom Pseudomonadati; phylum Pseudomonadota; class Alphaproteobacteria; order Hyphomicrobiales; family Nitrobacteraceae; genus Tardiphaga; species Tardiphaga sp. The sequence continues at coordinate 36,378 of NZ_JBGMOE010000094.1, forward strand.
AGGAAGCGCACATCCTCGCCACCATGACCGGCCACGACAATATCCTGAACCAGCGGCGCCAATGCGGAGATTCCTGCCACGCGCAGCGTTCCGACATTGACCCATGTGCCCGATGTCAGCTTGAAGTCCTCGGCGATGCGCCCGTCGAACAACAGGCCCTGCTCGGGATGAGCGGGGTCGGCAAATGCAACGGCATCGCCGATCAGATAGAAGCCGTCCGCATCAAAAGCCTTCGCGGTGAGGTCCGGCGCCTTCCAGTAGCCCGGCGTTACATTGGGCCCGCGCACCCGCACCTCCAACTTGCCGTCCGAGGGCACGAGCTTGAGCTCCGTACCGGGAATCGGCACGCCGATATTGCCTGATCTCGGCGCCTGAAAATGACAATCGGTCGCGAGCGGCGATGTTTCCGTCGATCCCCAGGCGGAGACCATCGGCAACGGGCGCCCGATTGTCTCGATGGAAAGCGCCTCCAGCGCCGACCATGTGCTCTGCGGCAGAGCCGCACCGGCATAGAAGACGAACTTCACCTCATTGAAGAATCGCTCTCGCAACTCGTCGTCTTTTCGCAGGGCGGCGACAAGCATATCGAAGCCGCGCGGCACGTTGAAATAGACCGTCGGCATGATGCTGCGCAGATTGGCAATGGAGGTCGCAAACAATCCGGGCGCGGGCTTGCCGCTGTCGATGTACAGCGTTCCGCCATTGCGCAGCACCATATTGAAGTTGTGGTTTCCGCCGAAGGTATGGCTCCAGGGCAGCCAGTCGAGAAGAACGAGCTCGTTCTGCGGAGCTTCGAGAAACGGCCAGGTCTGTGCCTTGGCCTGCTGGCTCGAGGTCAGCATGCGCTGGGTATTGATGACCGCCTTCGGCGCGCCGGTCGATCCCGACGTGAACAGAAACTTGGCGATCGTATCGGCATCAATCGCTGCAAAGGCCCGGTAGATGGCTGCGCTTACCGGTGTCGTGACCACATCAGCATATGACCACTCCTCTCCGCCGATCGCGTCACCGCCGATGATGGCGGCAGTGTGAAACGGGGCGATCGCAGCGAGGGCGGGGCCGAACTGATGCAGGTTCGAAACATAGATGGCACCGGGATCGAGAAGTTGAATCGCACGACGCAGCTTTTCGAAATCTTTCGACATCAGCGAATAGGCCGGGGAAATCGCAGCGACGGGCACACCGACATGCATCGCCGCCAGGGCCAAAACCGCATGCTCGATGCCGTTGTCGGACAGCACAGCGAGGGGCCGCTGCGCACTCATCTCCTGCGCGAGAATCCAGCTGCCCGCGCCGCGTACCCGCCGAAGCGTCTCGGCATAGCTCAGCGTCACCCAGGGCAGATCCGGACTGGACCGCTCCGCCAGAAAGATCCGATCCGGTGTCTCTTGTGCCCAATGTTCGAGCCAGTCCCCGACACAACGCGCATAGGGACGCAGCGCCGTGTCGGATCGAAGCACGATCGTTCCGTCGGCATGTGGTTCAGCGGTTACGGAGGGTGTCAGGAAGAATACGCTGTCCGTGTCAGGTCCATCGCTGCCGTTCAAGGCCATCATTTGTCTCCCCCGTAACGCGCCCGCTGTTGTTTTTATTCGGGCTATTCAATCGATCCCGCCAGTTCCGGCTCGGATCGAACACAACGTCGATCAGTAAGTCTCAACGTGATATCTTCCGCCGCCACGCATCGTCACTTTCAGATCCGACCAATCCATCGACGCGGCACGGCAAATATCAGCGAAGGCCTCTTCAACGCCGCTTTCCATTCCTTTCAACCCGCAGATATAGACGTGGGTCTGCGCGTCGCGCAGCAGCGAGGTGATGGCAGCAGCTTCGCTGCGGATACGATCCTGCACATAGATCCGCGGCTCGCCCGGCACGCGCGAATAGCAGAAGTGCTTGCCCAGCAACTCCTCCGGAACCTTTTGCAGCGGGCCGAAATAGGGCAGCTCCTCGGGGCGGCGCGCACCGAAGAAGAGAAGCAATCGCCCGGGCGCGCCGGGCATCGCGCGCCGGCGGCGCTCCGTGAAGCCGCGGAATGGCGCAGAGCCCGTGCCGGTACAGACCATCAGAACATTCGCCGACGGATCGTTCGGCAGCAGGAAGGTGGCGCCGAACGGCCCGGTGACTTCGACCTTTGCGCCACGCGGCAGATCGCACAGGTAATTCGAGCACAGCCCACCGGGCTCACGTTTCACGGTCAGCGCGAGATTGTTGGTATTCGGCTTCTCGCCATCGCGCGAGCTGGCGATCGAATAGAGCCGTACCTGATGCGGCTTGCCGTCCGCGTCCGAACCCGGCACGACAATGCCGATGCTCTGACCTTCGAGGATGGGAAACGGCTGATCGCCGAAATCCAGGATGATGTGGCGCACGTCCGAGTCGGCCGTCGCATGGGTGAGCCGGAAATTGCCGGTCACCGTAGCCAGCGCAGGCTTGCCGCGGTTGTAAAGGTTGACCGAGGCCTTGCTCGATGACGGCGGCGCCACCGGCTTGCCGCCCAGCCCCTTGCGCGCTTCTTCGAGCAACGCACCGATTTCATCTTCCAGCGCCTCGATGGCGCCCGCGCCGGCACTATTGTCCGCGAGTTCCTCCTGCGCAGGGAGGTCGCTCCAGGAGAACTGCTCCTCGAGCGAATACGGCGCCGCGACCACGCGCCAGTTATCGATCGCGCCGGTCGGACACGGTGAGATGCAGTCCATGCAGTAGTTGCAGATATCCGCGTTGACGACATAGTTATTGTCGTCATGCGTCACCGCATCGACTGGGCAGCTCTCCTCGCAGGTGTTACACCTGATGCAGATTTCCGGATCGATCAAATGCTGTTTGAAAGGAGCGTTCATGGCAAATCCCGCGCGTGCCATCGAGGACTGACAGCGGCGGAAGGAAGCTGGAAGTCCCTCCGCCCTGTCTGCTCGTTTCAGGCCGCAATCTTCACATATTCGAAATCGCCGGGCTTGTTGTCGATCCCGACCTTGGGTGCCGAGATCCAGCTGGCGAACTTGCCCGGCTCACTCACCGGCGTCATCAGCGATGCGATGAAATCACCATCTTCATTGGATGGCAGATAGTCGTTCCTGGCTTTCGCCCAGGCGGCATCGCTCATGATGATACCCTTCGGCGATGCATTGACGTCGCGGAATTCGCCGATCTGGCGATGGAACGCAGTGTGAGGCAGATCGAAGCGGAAATTGACGCCGGCCTTCTCGATGATCTTGTTCCAGCGCTCGACGCCCTTGGCGCAATCCGCGGTGTAATCGTCGCGCAGACGCATGTTGAGCGCGGTCAGCGCCGGTTCGTCGACCAGCTTGATTTCGCCATCGACGAATTTCAGGACCTGATAGATGTCGTTGGTGAGCTGGTGATCGTCCTCGATCTTCGTCTCCTGGAAGCGGCCCTTCAGTCCGGAATTGTAGAAATTCGCGGCATTGGTCGAAACTTCCGAACCGAACAGATCGAGCGACAGCGAATAATGCAGGTTGATCTTCTTCTGCATGGTCGGCAGATCGATCACGCCGAGTGCACGAATTTTCTCGATAGCGTTGGGATCCTCGATCCCCGCCGCCTTCATCGCTTCGCAGGTTCGCTGCAGCACGCGGCCGACGCCGGTCTCGCCGACGAACATATGATGCGCCTCCTCCGTCAGCATGAAGCGGCAGGTGCGCGACAGCGGGTCGAAGCCGGATTGGGCGAGACTCTCCAACTGCATCTTGCCGTCGCGGTCAGTGAAGAAGGTGAACATGAAGAAAGACAGCCAGTCCGGCGTGGCTTCATTGAATGCACCGAGCATGCGCGGCGCATCGGCATCGCCCGAGCGGCGACGGAGAAGATCGTCGGCCTCCTCGCGGCCGTCGCGGCCGAAATATTTCTGCAGCAGATAGACCATCGCCCAGAGATGCCGGCCCTCCTCCACGTTGACCTGGAACAGGTTGCGCAAGTCGTAGAGCGACGGCGCGGTCTGGCCGAGATGGCGCTGCTGTTCGACCGAGGCGGGTTCGGTGTCACCCTGAATGACGACGAGGCGGCGGAGCATCGCGCGATATTCGCCCGGGACTTCCTGCCAGGCGGGTTCGCCCATGTGTCGTCCGAAATTCACCTTGCGCTCGGTGTCCTGCGGCGCCAGCAACACGCCCCAACGATATTCAGGCATCTTCACATAATCGAACTTGGCCCAGCCTTTGGGATCGACCGATATCGCGGTGCGCAAATAGACGAGGGATTCCTGAAAACCTTCAGGCCCCATGTCGTTCCACCAGTCGAGATAGCCGGGATGCCATCCCTCCAGCGCCTTGAGCACCTGGCGATCCTCGGCCAGATTCACGTTGTTCGGAATCTTGGTGCTGTAGTCGACATTCATGATGTTCATGACTGGGATCTCCCGCTGTATTTCTGATCGTTCGAATTGGGCAAGCCACGGGCTTGCATTTATCCAGAGAGTGACACATGGCGCGCTGGTCCAGTTGCGGAGGCTTACACGCGCGTCATGTCGAACTCTGCCTTCTGGCCGGTGCCGTAACGTCCAAGCGCGCCGTTTTCGCCAACCGCATTGGGCCGCTGGAAGATCCAGTTCTGCCAGGCTGTGAGCCGCGAGAAGATTTTCGATTCCATCGTCTCAGGCCCGACAAAGCGCAGATTGGCTTCCATGCCTGTGAGGCTGTCGGGTGAGAAGCTGCAGCGTTCTTCGAAGAACACACGCACCTCGTCATCCCAGTCGATGTCATCGAGCGCGAAGGTGACGAGCCCGAGCTGCTCGGCGGTTTCCGCATCGAGCGGCTCGCCGATCCGCGCTTGCGCGCGGGTGACGTCCTCCGGATCGGCCTGGAACCGCGACTGCAACCGCGTCAGCCCGTGGCTCATCGGGTAAGGTCCGAAATTCATCGCGCTCAGCACGATCGCCGGCGGCGCGCGGTTGTCGCCCTGCTTCTGGCCGACCAGCATGTAGGAGCGGTCCGCCGCGAAGACGAGTTCGGCCAGCGTACCGACAAAGCACGAGCCCGGCTCGACCAGCGTCACCAGCGTGCGCGACGTCACGTCGATACGCTTCAGCACGCGCTTCCAGTATTGCCGGACCTCGTTGACCAGCCAATGCGCCTTGTGCGCTTCGAGAAAGGCATCATGGGACAGCACATTGGCGCCGTCGCCATGCGACTTGAACACCAGCATGGCCGTCTCGAGTTCATTGATCCGCAGATGCAGGATCGCGTCGTCCAGCTCGCGCGCCACCTGTAGCGGCCAGAAACTGTCCCCCTGCGCGATCATTCCATTGATATCTGACGGTGCCGGGCCTTCGGGAGCCTTGATCGAGATCGTGGCAATCCGTTCGGCGCGATTGATATCGACATTGACCAGACCATAGCGGATACCGCCATCGTCGAAGCGGCGTTTCAGCGGCGCCAGCTTGAGGCCTTCGCCGGTCCCGTTGCGCTTAGATGTCGCAAGAAATTCGTTGGCCCGCTCCGCGACCTTGGCTTCAAGCTTGCTGTTGGCAACGATGTCATCGATCAGCCGCCACGCCACTGCGCGCTTGCCCTTGATGCCTTCCTCGATGGTGCAGAAATAATCGGCGTGATCGCGGCGCACCTTGCGCTTGTCGACGACGCGCGTCAGGCCGCCGGTGCCCGGCAGCACCGCCAGCAGCGGCACTTCCGGCAGCGCCACCGCCGCCGAGCCATCGTCCGCCATGATGATGTGATCGGTAGCCAGCGCCAGTTCGTAACCACCGCCCGCAGCAGTGCCGTTGATCACCGAAATGAAGCGCTGGCCGGAGTTTTCGCTGGAGTCTTCGAAGCCATTGCGGGTTTCGTTGGTGAATTTGCAGAAATTGACCTTGTGGGCGTGGGTCGCGCCGGCCAGCATGCGGATATTGGCGCCGGCGCAGAACACGCGGTTCTTGCCGGAGCGCAGCAGCACGACCTTGACCTCGGGATATTCGAAGCGAAGCCGCTGCACGGCATCCGCCAGTTCGATGTCGACGCCAAGATCGTAGGAATTCAGTTTGAGCTGATAGCCCTCGAACAGACCGCCATTCTCATCGACATCCATGGTGAGCGTAGCAACGCCCTTGTCGACACTGAGCTTCCAGTGACGGTAGCGCGAGGGGTCAGTCTGGAAGTCGATAAATTTGGCGCCGTTCGAGAGAACGCGTTGCTCTGCGGCCATGCTCCACCCTTTGACAGTCTTGATTTATGCGCTGAGCGCCTTGATTACATGCACAATAATTCATGATATCAAGGACGTCCAGAGAAATCCGATAAAATCATGCACTTTCTTTCATATTCCGGTGATCTTGATCGGACCCCGCCCGGCCTCGCCGATCGCCAGTTGATGCGCGAGCGCAGACGCCAGCGCGGCGGCCGGAAACTGCCCGGAAAAGCTTCCGGCAATACCCGTCGGCGGTCGCCTGGCGAGTTCATGGAGTTCGGACAATGCGTCCTGCAGCAATCGATGTGCCGCGTGCGGCCGCTGCAGGCTGAGTTTCAAATTGGCATTGGCAACCTGAATACAGGCGCGTAGCAGAATCCGGTCGCGTCCTCTTTGCGGCGCGACCTTCCAGACGGCCTCAAGAATTTCGTGAGCTTCCCAGAAGAAGCCGGCATCGTTGAGTGCAAGGCCATACCGCAACGCCGGATCATCTGCCGGGACGAACCCAGCGTAGCGCATCGGGACCAGCGCCTTGGCCAGCGCGAGCGTGTCGTGATCAGCCTCTGTGTCTTTGTCGAGCCGATAGGGCCAACGCGGCATCGCCAGGGGTGCAACAGAGACCACGATGCTGACTGCTCAGGCGGCGCGCAGTTCACCCTCGCCGTGAAAACGCAACAGACGATTGGCGAAGTCCGCCACGGCATCCAGCGTCACTTCGGGGGCTTCGCGATGCGGTGAATGCGCAGCGCCCGGAACGATGGTCACGTCCACCGGGCAATAGCATTCCGTCTCGGCGATCTCGATCTGCCTCATGGTGCCGTAGTGATCATCCGCGCCCTGCAAGATCTTTACGGGCACGCGCACATAAGCGAGATAGTCGGAAATATCCCAGTCGCGGAACTTGGGATCGAGCCAGGCGCCGTTCCAGCCATAGAACGCATTGTCGACGTCATCATGCCAGCGCGCGAGCTTGGCTTTCAGATCGCCCTGTTCGTAGGCCGTCTTGATCTTGGCGATCGACGTGACGGAAATATCCTCAACGACGAAATGCGGCGCGATCATCGAGACGCCGCGAATGCGATGGTCCTGAATGCCGCCGGCATAGATCGCCGCGATGGATCCGCCATCGGAATGACCGACCAGCAAGCCGCGGCGAAAGCCGATGGCATCGAGCAGTTGCGGCAGCACCTCAAGTGCTTCGACATGCATGTAGTCCAGCGGCCGCGGCAACGCGACCGGCGTCGACGCGCCATATCCGGCGCGTGAATAGACGAAGACGCCAGCCCCGGTCGCTGCCTGAAGCTTGTCCGGGAAGTCGCCCCACAGCGCGACCGAGCCCAGCCCTTCATGCAACAGTATGATGGTCGGCGCCGCATCGGGTTGCGGACCGATCATGCGGTATTCAAGTTCGGATGCACCGATGGCCAACCGTCCCGCAGATTGCAATGCGCTCATCTTGTCATCCATCTCTCGGTTTCAGACCGCCGCTCCATCGCGCAATTTGTAGCGCTGGATTTTTCCGGTGGCTGTTTTGGGAAGGGAATCGACAACCTCGATCCAGCGTGGATATTTCCACGGACCGATCCGTTGCTTGACGTGATCCTTCAAGGATTCGCGCAGGCCCTCGACCACGGCATTCGGCTTCAGCACCACGAAGGCCTTCGGCTTCAAAAGTCCCTCGGCGTCGGCCTCCGGCACGACTGCCGCTTCGGATACGGCGGGATGCGCGATCAGCGCGCTCTCGACTTCGAACGGGGACACCCAGATGCCGGATACCTTGAACATGTCATCGGCACGTCCGCAGAACGTGTAGCGGCCGTCGGCGTCGCGGACATATTTGTCGCCGGTGCGCGTCCAATGACCTTCGAAGGTGCGACGACTCTTGCTGCGTTGATTCCAGTATCCCTCGCCGGCAGACGGCGCATCGACGAGCAACTCGCCGATTTCTCCATCAGCTATGTCGAGGCCAGCATCATCGACGAGCCGCACACGATATCCTGGTACCGGCCGGCCGGACGTGCCGTATTTGATATCGCCGGGAGCGTTCGACAGAAAGATATGGAGCAACTCGGTTGAGCCGACGCCATCGAGAATATCGACGCCAAAGCGGCTCTTCCAGCCGTTCCCCACCGCCTCTGGCAGCGCCTCGCCGGCCGAGGTGCAAATGCGCAGGCGCGGGAGGCGAACTTCCGTTTTGAACGCCTCGTCGTTCAGCATCGCCGCGAACAATGTCGGCACCCCAAAAAAGATGCTCGGCTGATACCGGCGCATCAGGCCGAACATGGTGGCTGGCGTAGGTCGCTCCGGATTGAGCACCGTCGTGGCGCCAACCGACATGGGAAATGTCATGGCGTTGCCGAGGCCGTAGGCGAAGAACAATTTGGCCGCAGACAGTCCGACATCGTCCTCGCGGATGCCGAGAACCTGCTTGCCATAGGTGGTCGCCGTTGCTTCCAGACTGGCGTGCAGATGGCGAACGCCTTTCGGCATGCCCGTGGATCCGGACGAGTACAACCAGAAGGCAGGCTCGTCCGCATGGGTCGCGACCGTGGTGAAGCTTGTGCTCTCATTTCTGACTTCATCGGCCAGACTCTTGCGGCCATTGCCAGCGCCACCGACCACAATCACATGCTCAAGATCCGGCAGACGACCAAGCATGTCGTCCACTGCCGGCAAAAGCGCCGCGGAAATGAACAACACGCGTGCCCGGCAATCGGCCAGCACATAGGCATATTGCTCCGAAGTCAGCAGGGTATTGAGCGGCACCGGGACGATGCCGGCCCGGATCGCGCCGAGGAACACCACCGGAAAGTCGACGGTGTCGAGCATGATCATCGCGACGCGTTCTTCGCGCCGGACGCCGAGCCGCTTCAGCAGGTTGGCCAGTTGGCAGCTTTTGGTCTGCAGGTCGCCATAGGTCAGTTCGGTCACGGTATCGGTGAAGGCGAGCTTGCTGCCGCGGCCCTCATCGATGTTGCGGTCGAGAAGCCAGGTCACCGCATTGTAAGAATTGGACGGCCCACTCATGATGCGTTTGCACCTTGGGCGATTCCACGACCGTTGTTCACGGTGCTCTCCCTATCGTCTTTTTGAATTATAATTCATATAAAGTCACCAACTCCGGTTGCTGTCAATCGTATCCGGAATTATCTTTCCTGAAATCCTCTACGAGCACGCACGCCACATGACCGACCAGGCCGATCCCGAAACCGCCTTTCTTGAACAGCTCGGCCAGCGCGTCCGCACCATGCGCGGCCTGCGCGGCATGTCGCGAAAGGTGCTGGCGAAAGTGTCCGGGATTTCGGAGCGCTACATCGCGCAGCTGGAAAGCGGCAAGGGCAACGTGTCTATCGTGCTGCTGCGCCGGGTGTCCGGCGCCATGGGTGCCCATCTCGAAGATCTGATTCCGGCGGACGAACCGAGCACGGAGTGGCCGGTCATCCGCGACCTCGTTCGCAACGCGACAGCGAGCCAGATCGCCCAGGCCAAGGATGTTCTCGCCGGACGCGGGCACAGTCCGATCCAGAATTATACGTCATTCAACGGCATCGCCCTGATCGGGCTGCGCGGCGCCGGAAAATCGACGCTTGGGAAATTGCTGGCGGACAAGATCGGCTGGAGCTTTGTCGAACTCAACAAGGAGATCGAGCAGCACAACGGACTATCGGTCGCCGAGATTATCGCGCTCTATGGACAGGAAGGCTTCCGCCGCATGGAACAGGCCGCGCTGAACGGCTTGCTGGCACGCAAGGAGCCCATCGTCCTTGCCACCGGCGGCGGCATCGTCTCGGAACCCGTGACCTTCGATCGCGTATTGTCATCGTTCTACACGATCTGGCTCAAGGCCAAGCCCGAAGAACATATGGCGCGCGTCCGTCGCCAGGGTGACTTGCGCCCGATGGCGGATGACCGCTCTGCCATGCAGGAATTGCGCACGATCCTGCTGAGCCGCGAACCGCTCTATGCCCGCGCATCCGCCATTGTCGATACAGCCGGCCTCAGCAAGGACAAGGCTGCCGCGCAACTGGTCGGCGCGGTGTCGCACGTGTTGAACACCAATGCCCAGGCCTTCGGGCTGAGAAGCGCGGCGTCGTGACACTCGGCGAGCTTCTGCGAGCACGCGGCTTCGATCCCGTCGGCGCGATGGCAATCCGCAATACCCTGCACCCCGAGGATATCTCAAACGATTTCCGCGATCTCGCCGATGTCATCAGCGCCAACGCGCTGCCGATGTATGACCGGATGCAGGATGGCCCACGCATCGCACATCAGGCAACCGTGCTCTCCTTTGCCGCAACCGATGGCGGGCAGGCACGCCTGACCAGCCTGCGAACCTTCCTGCTGCGTAAACCGGGAAGCGTTCCCGGCGATATCGTCTACGACTACGACGCTGCGCACCTGCTGCACAGCTTCATCGCACGCGCTACGACGCCCTGTTTTTACGACGCCATTGAACGGGAAGAGCTCAACGATCTGTTCGGCCGTCTGGTGGTGCAATGGCCGCAGCCGTTGTCCGACAATATTGTTGCGGCCAATGACGATGCGTTGACCGTCGTCGTGGCCTGATCAGTCAAACGCCGAGATGGCGCTCCAGCACGTCCGGTTGCGCAGCCAATGCCGCAGGCGTTCCGTCGAACACCACGCAGCCCTTCGACAGGATCACCATTCGGTCGGCAATTTTCGCCAGACTCCGGAAATCCTTGTCCACGACGATGGTCGCGATGCCCTCGCCCCGAACGATCGCCAATGTTTTCCAGATCGACTGCGCCACCAGCGGCGCCAGACCTTCGGTGGCTTCGTCGATCATGATCATGTCGGGATTGGTCATCAGCGCACGACCGATGGTCAGCATCTGCTGCTCGCCCCCCGACAACTGATGCCCGCCATTGTTGCGGCGTTCGTGCAGACGTGGAAACAGCTCGAAGATTTTCGGCAGGGTCCAGGACTGACGACCGTGATTGCCTGGTCGCGCAGCCATCACCAGATTTTCGGTGACCGACAGCGAGCCAAAAATGCCCCTGCCCTCCGGCACCAGTGCCATGCCGCATCGCGCGATCGTTTCGGGCGCTGCATTGCGGATATCATGGCCGTGGAAGCGCAAACTGCCGCGACAAAGCGGCATCAATCCCATCAGCGAACGCAACAGCGTGGTCTTGCCCATGCCGTTGCGGCCGATCAGCGCCACCTGCTCGCCCGGTGCGAAGGCCAGATCGATGCCGTGCAGAATCTGGCTGGCGCCATAAAACGCATCGAGCTGTTCCACCTCCAGCAAGGCCGTCATGCGATGCCTCCGTCAGCACCGAGATAGGCGGCGCGCACGCCGGGATCCACGCGCACGTCCTGCGGCAAACCTGTGGCAATGACACAGCCGTCCTGCATCACCGTCAATCGGTCTGCCAGTTCGAACACCGCGTCCATATCGTGCTCCACCACCAGCAGCGCACGATCGGCCTTCAGCGACGCAATCAATCCAATGATGCCCCGCGCTTCCGATGGCCCCATGCCGGCCAATGGCTCGTCGAGCAGAATGACCCGCGGATTGGTCGCCAGCACCATCGCGATTTCGAGCTGACGCTGTTCGCCGTGACTCAACTTGTCGGCCATGACCTGCGACCGTGCGGATAACCCGACCCGGTCGATCGCATCGTTGACCAACTGGAGATATGGCCGGTCGCTGCGCGCGCCGCCAAACATCCGGAGCGGCGCGATTGAACGGGCCTGCGCCGCAAGGCGCACATTCTCGTGCACGCTGAATTGCGCAAACAACGTCGTCTTCTGATAGGCGCGGCCGAGACCGGCGCGCGCGCGGCGGTCCGGCGACAGCGACGTGATATCCGCACCATTCAGCAGGACCTCCCCCGATGTCGGCAGCAATTCGCCGGCCAGCAGATTGATCAGCGTGGATTTTCCGGCACCGTTGGGGCCGATCACCGCATGGATCTCGCCAACGCGAATGTCGATCGACACGTCGGAGACGGCCAGCAGGCCCCCGAAACGTTTCTGCAATCCAGCAGCACGCAGCGCAATGTCATGCATGACGGGCTTCCGCAGCTGCAGGCTTGATCTCGGCCGCGCGTTGCGGCGACGCCCCGAACACCATCGACCAGATTTGCCGGACACCATTAGGCAGCAGGATAACGATGCCGATGATGATCAAGCCTTCGACAAGCTTCCAGTTGTCGAGATGCGCCTTCAGCACTTCTTCCATGCCGATCAGAACCAGCGCGCCGACCAGCGGCCCGGTGACCGAGCGCAGGCCGCCGATCAGCACCATGACCAGGATCGTCGCCGATTGATGCCATCCGAGCATCTGCGGTGCGACGAAGCCGAACTGCGCCGCAGCCAGATAGCCGGCAGCGCCGGCCAGCGCGCCGGACAGGGTGAACGCCGTCAGGCGGAGGCGGAAGATCGGAAAGCCGAGCGACCGTGCCCGACGCTCATTGTCCCTGGCTGCCGCCAGCGCCCGCCCGAACGGTGAGCGGACCACCATCGTGAGCAGAGCAATCACGCCCACCAGGAAACCCAGCACGACAAAGTAGAAGGTCACGGGCTTGTCGAGATCGAGCAATTGGCGGCCGGCAATGGCGATCTCGGGCCGGATATTGATGGAGATGCCATCCGATCCGCCCGCGAATTTGGTATCGTGGAAGAAGAAGAACAGCATCTCGCCAAAGGCGAGCGTCACCATGATGAAATAGACGCCGCGGGTACGCAGCACCAGCGCACCGATCAGCAGGGCCGCCGCGCCGGAGCACAGGATCGCAATCGGAAGCGTCGTTAGCAGCGACGCCGCATCATAACGCGGCGACAACAGCGCCAGCACGTATCCCGCGAGGCCGAAAAAGGCGGCATGGCAGAGGCTCACCAAACCGCCATGGCCGACCACGAGATTCAGTGACATCGCCAGCATGCCCATGATGAGCGCCTTGGCAAAGAACTGCGTGTAATAGGTCGATACACAGAATGGCAGCGCAATCGCCATGGCCAGACAGGCGATGCCGAACAATCGGACCCGCAGATTGGGCATGCTCATATCAAGCATCCTGGCGTCCGAGAATTCCACTGGGCCGCCACAGCAACACGGCTGCCATCAACACATAGATCAGAATGCTGGACACGCTGGGAAAGAACACCTTTCCGAACGTATCCGTAAGGCCAATCAGCAGTGCGCCGACCGCTGCGCCGGCAACCGAACCGATGCCGCCGAGCACGACCACGACAAAGGACAGGATCAGCATGCCATCCCCCATGCCGGGGAACACTGTCGAGATCGGTGCGATCAGGATGCCGCCGAGCGCCGCGAGCGCGATGCCGGCGGCGAAGACGTAGCGGTTGACCCGGTCGAACTTGATGCCGAGCACGCGCGCCATCTCGCGATTTTCCGAACCCGCCCGCACGATCATGCCGATTTTGGTGCGCGTGATCACGAAGAAGATGACGAGTGCCGCCATCAGGCAGAATGCACAGATCGCCAGCCGGTAAACCGGATAGGACAGGTTATCGGTCAGCTGGATCGATCCCGACAGCCATGCGGGCGGAGCCACCGCATGCACGTCCTTGCCGAACAGCAACTGCCTGATTTCGTCGATGACGAGAATGAGGCCGAAGCTGAGCAACACCTGCGCTAAGTGATCCCGGCCATAGAGAAGACGAACGAAGACGGTCTCGAGCAGAATGCCGATGATAAAGGCAACCAGCACACCGCCAAGCAGGGCGATGGCAAAACTACCGGTCATCAATGTGATCCAGTAAGCCAGATAGGCGCCGAGCATATAGAACGCACCATGGGCCAGATTGATGACCCCCAGGATGCCGAACACGAGCGTCAGGCCGCTCGCGACAAGGAACAGGACCGCGCCGTACTGAACGGCATTCAGCAACTGAACGCCTAGTGTGATGAGGTCCATCAGATCAATCCAACCACGGCAGGCTACCTTCAGTCGCCGGCACAATCAGGCATGAGGCCATATTCGGCTGCGCAGCGCGCGCCTCCTTCACGGAAGGCGTCACGCGCAACAGGCATCGACGATTCGATCTCCATCAACAGACCGCGCAGCGGTGCTTCAGGTCAGCTTGCAGCCTCGCGCCGGATCATCGACAGCGGCCTGGGCGACCGAGATCATCTCGTTCCGCCCGTTGCGGACCTCGCGCAGATAGATGTTCTGGATCGGGTTATGCGCCTTGTTGAAGGACAGCGGCCCGCGCGGGCTGTCGATCTTCGCAGCTCCCATCGCCGCAATCATCTTCTCGCGCGCAGTGAAGTCGCCGCCCACGGCGGTCAGCCCGATATCCAGCAGCGCCGCGCCATCGTAGCCCTGTACGGCATAGATATCGCCGTCCTTGCCCGTCTTGGCCTTGAAGGCTTTGAGGAAAGCGAGATTGGCGGGATTGTCGAGATTGTCTGCGTAGTGCAGCGTCGTCCTGATGCCCTTGGCGGCTTCGCCCTGCGCTTCGATGGTACCGTCGGTGAGAAAGCCTGCGCCATAAAGCGGAATGGTCTTGTTCAGGCCAGCCGCCGCATAGTCCTTGACGAACTTCACTGCGCCACCGCCGGCAAAGAAGCTGAACACGGCATCGGGCTTCAACTGGGCGATCTGCGTGATCAGCGCCTGAAATTCCACCTCCGGAAATGGCACCGTCAGGTCCGCGACGATCTTGCCGCCGTTCTTGGTGAAGTTTTCAGCGAAGGCGCCGATCATCTCGGCACCGGCCGTATAACGCCATGTGATCGTAACCACGTTCTTGATACCGGCATCAGCCATCACCTTGCCCATCGGGTAGGTACTCTGCCAGTTCGAGAACGACGTGCGGAAGATGTTCGGCGCGCAGGCCGGACCGGTCGCGTCATTGGCGCCGGCATTCGGAATGATCAGCAGCGTCTTGGTGTCGCGCGCGACCTTGACCATGGCCATGGCCACGCCGGAATGAACGGTGCCGACAACGACGTCAGCCTTCTCGCGGCCGACCAGCCGGTTCATGTTGTCGGTGGCTGCTTCCGGCTTCGATTCATCGTCCACCTGCACGAACGCAATGTCGCGCCCGCCGAGCTTGCCGCCCTTTTGTTCGACATAGAGGCGGAAGCCGTCATCGATGAACTGGCCAAGCTTCGCATAGGTCCCGGTGTAGGGAAGCATCATCCCCACTTTCAACGGCGCGTTCTGCGCGATGGCCGGGCTATGAAGTGGCGACGTCGCAATGAATGTTGCGGCGCCAGCCGTCCCGGACAGCATGGCGCGCCGCGTCAGCGGACGCAGAAACCCCTTGGTGGTCATCGACTCGTCTCCCCTCGAAATAATTGATGACCGGTTGACCCGGCCTAACAATGCAGACGGACGCCGGGTGGAGGCACTGCCTCACCCGCGCTCGCTCCCGTGCAGCATAATGCACGAAATTGAAAAAGATCAAGAATTATAATTCATATTGAAGGACGGCAGGTGGCTCGCGATATCGTCGATCCCGTCAGCAAGGGCGAAAGCCTGGAAGGTCGGCGACCCCCGTCAGTCGCTGTTGACCATCATGGAAGCCGCCGGCGTTGCCGGCGCATAGCTGCGCAAGGCCGCAAGAATGGCGCGGGCTCCGCGCCGCGCGCCTTCGGTCTGCGTCCAGACCAGCGACAGGATCAGTTCCAGCGCAGGGTCGACCGGCAAAGCCACGAGACGTTCGTCGAACGACACCAGTGCGCTTTCCGGCAGGACCGACACAAAGCCGAAGTCCAGCATCAGATTGGCGATGATCGGAATCGAGTCGATTTCGGTGACGGCCAACGCGTCCACCTCTGCCTGAGTGAGCAATTGAGCCAGCAATTTATGCGCGGCCTGGCCGAGACCCGTGCGGCGGCTCGGCAGCGCAAGCGGCTGCTGCCGAAGCACACTCACAATGTCGGGACAATCACCGAGCAGATCGCGTGCGCCGACAATTACTAGCTTCGAGCGCACCAGGGCACGCGACGACACATCGGCGGGGATCGTATCGCTATCGATCAGTGCTACATCGCAGCGCTTGTCCTTCAGGCCGGTGAGCAGATCCTCTGCCGTACCATTGGTGACAAACAGTGGCTGCGTCGGCCGATCCCGCTGCCAGGCTGCGACGAGAAAGGCCAGCAGCCGCGCGACATTGCTTTCGTGACCGAGCGGCATCACCGCCCCGAGCCTGATCGTGGCATTGGTCGAACGGAAACGTTCGCGCGCGCGCCGCGACAGTCGCTGCATGGTTTTTTCAAGTTCGGCCAGCGACGTGATCAGCAACTGGCATACCGGCGTCGGCGTGACACCGATACGGGAGCGATGAAACAACACGCTGCCGAGTTCATCTTCGACGCGTGAAATCTGTCGCGCGAGTTGCGGCTGTCCGAGACGGATGATGCGTGCGGCACGACGAACACTACCGGTTTCCGCAACCAGTGCGACACGCTGCAGGGCCGTCAGACTGACATCACGCTCGGCGCAGAAAGCCCGTGCTGCATCGCCTGCCCGGTCGGGCGCAATCATCCCCATCGCAATATTCGCCGCGGCTTCGATCTCATCCAGCATGCGCCGCGCCTCGAGCGTAAGAAAGCTCGCTGCACCCACGCGATTCAGCAGCGGCGCCGCAATGGAGCGTTCGAACCGTTTCACAGCTGCCGAGAGCGTACTGGGTGCGCGGCCAAGTTGACGCGCGGCTTCGCGCACATTGCCGCAGCGAAGCACCGCCGCTGTCATCACCAGGGTTGCGATGTCCATTCCATTATTGTCCGGGTCAGGAGACGATTTTTCCGCGCTGCAGCGAGAGCGTATAGGATGTACATGAAATGGGATATCCCCCCATTGCACAATTGCGCTAGCCTTCATGACAGGGATCGCGGAGCCAGACGCCGAGCTGGTTTGGCCGCACCAATGGAGGTGTTGATGAAAGCAATGATCGTTGCCGCCGGGCTCCTGGCTTTGGCCAGCCCCGCATTCGCCCAAACCCAGGAGCCGCTGAAGTCGGCAATCGACTCGACCTTCGCGCCTCACGCCATGCCCAAACTGTCGGGCGGCCTTGAAGGCTTCAACATCGACGTCGTCGACGAAATATCGAAGCGCATCAAGCGCCCGATCACGGTGGAAGGCGCGCAATTCGCCGGCCTCATTCCGGCGCTGCAGGCCGGCACCTACGACTTCCTCGCCGCCGTTGTCACTGTGACGCCCGAGCGCGCGCAGCAATTGCTGTTCATGGAAGGCTTCGTCGACGCCGACTATCGCTTCATGACGCTGGCTTCGGCGCCTCCCATCACCAAGCTCGAAGATCTCGCCGGCAAGACCATCGCCGTGCAGAAGGGCGCGATCTACGAGAAATGGGTCAACGACAACGCCGCCAAATATGGCTGGAAGTCGGAATCCTTCGCCACCAGCACCGACGCGGCGCAAGCCGTGCTCGCCGGCCGTGCCGATGCCAACATCTCGGCCGCCACGGTCGTCGCCTGGATCGTGAAGAACAATCCGCGGCTGAAGAATGCCTTTCTCTACAAGACGGGTCTCGTCTGGAGCATGCCGCTGCGCAACGGAAATACGGAATTGCGCAACAAGCTCGAAGACGCGCTGGTCTGCATGAAGCAGGACGGCACGCTGAAGAAGCTCTACGTGAAATGGTTCGGTGTTGAGCCGGAGGCCGGTTCGGCGACCACCACCATCTATCCCGGCTATGGCGCACCGGGCGTCGCCGGTTACGACCCGACCGAGCAGAAGCCAACCTGCTCATGAGTTCGACGGCAGCAACGCCTGCATCCCGCTATCTGCTGGAAGCGCGCGGCGTCCGGAAGAGCTTCGGCCCAACCGAAGTTCTGAAGGGCGTCGACCTCCTGGTTGAGCCAGGCAAACTGGTGTTCCTGATCGGGCCGTCCGGCTCGGGCAAGAGCACGCTCCTGCGCTGCTGCAACCGCCTTGAGGAGCCGGATTCCGGCTCCATCATCATGGATGATGTGGACCTGCTGTCGCCGCGCACCGATATCAACGCCGCGCGGCGACAGATCGGCATGGTGTTCCAGAGCTTCAATCTCTATCCGCACCTCACCGTGCAGAAGAACATCACCCTCGCTTTGCGCAAGGTCGCCGGCATGAGCACGGCCGACGCCAACGCCCGTGCCGCGGAGATGCTGGCGCTGGTGGGTCTGCCCGACAAGGCCGCGTCCTATCCCGCGCAACTCTCCGGCGGCCAGCAGCAACGCATTGGCATTGCGCGTTCGCTCGCGCTCGATCCCAAGATCATCCTGATGGACGAGCCGACCTCCGCGCTGGACCCGGAACTCGTCGGCAGCGTGCTCGCCGTCGTCAAGGACCTGCGCGACCGCGGTATCACCATGGTGATCGCCAGCCACGAGATGAATTTCGCGCGCGAGGCAGCCGACAAGGTGGTGTTTCTCGACGGCGGTCTCGTCATCGAGCAAGGCAGCGCCGAAGACATCTTTCTGCGTCCGCAGGAAGACCGCACCAGACGTTTTCTCGCGCAGATCAGGCACTAGGCCATGACCGCCACCGACGCGATGAGCAACTGGGATCGTTTCGTCTTCACGTTCTTCAACGCGGATATCGCGATGAAGTACGGCTGGGAGATCCTGCAGGGCGCCAGCGTGACGATTCTCGCGGGCCTCGCCGTCGTGATGACCGGCATCGTGGTCGGCTTCGGCCTCGCCGCGCTGCGCGCCATCGGCTGGAAGAGCCTCAATTTCCTGATCATCGTCTTCGTCGATATCTTCCGCTCATTGCCACCGCTGGCGATCATCCTCGTCCTGTTCTTCGGCTTTCCGGCGATCGGAATCGTGCTGCCGAGCCTGATCGTGCTGTGGCTGTCGCTCGGCGCGGTGCTTGCCGCCTTTGCCGAGGAGATTTTCTGGGCCGGCATCACCTCCGTTCCCAAAGGACAATGGCTGGCCGCCCGCTCTACGGGGCTCACTTTCGCGCAGACACTACGCTATGTGATCCTGCCGCAGGCCGTTCGCCTCGGCATTCCGCCGCTGACCAACCGCGCCATCTCCATCACCAAGAACCTCGCGCTCGGCAGCGCCATCGGCGTCAACGAGATTCTTGGCCGCGCCAATTCCGCGCTGTCGATGTCCGCCAACGCGACGCCGCTAACCATGGGCGCCCTGCTCTATGTGCTGGTGTTCATCCCGCTGGTGATCGCGTCCCGCATGCTTGAGCGCAACTATCGGTGGGGCGAGCACTGATGGAACAGTTCACGCAGGAATTCCTCAATCTCGACGTGATGGCCAAGGTTGCGCCCTACCTGTTCCAGGGATTGCTGCAGACACTGCTGCTGTGCTCGTTCCTGATCCCGATCGGTCTCGTCGGCGGCCTGCTCGTGATGCTGTTGACGACAAGCCCGTATCGCGTGCTGCGCTGGCCGGCGATCGTCGCGGTCGATTTCTTTCGCGCCTTCCCGCCGCTGGTGCTGCTCGTGTTTGTCTATGCCGGCCTGCCCTTCATCGGACTGCGCGTGCCGGCGCTGCTGGCGGTCGCCGTCGCGTTCCTGATCAATTCGGCGAGCTATTACGGCGAGATCTATCGCGCCGGCATGGTCAGCGTGCCCAAGGGACAGCGCGAGGCCGCGCGCTCCACCGGCTTGAGCGCCACGCAGGCACTGCTCTACGTGACGCTGCCGCAGGCCGTGCGCAACGTGCTGCCGGACCTGCTCTCCAATACGGTCGAACTCATCAAACTCACGACCCTCGCCAGCGTCATCTCGGTGCCTGAGCTGCTGCATTCCGCCAATCTGGCGCGCTCGCTCACCTACAATTCATCGCCGCTGATCCTCGCGGCCATCATCTATCTCATCTTGCTGCTGCCGGTGGTGCGCCTGATCGCACGGCTGGAGCACAAGCTCTAGGGAATGCGGCCCGACGGGGGCCGTCACGACCAACGAGGCCGGGTAAACCGGCCGCAAGCGTGGAGTTGCACATGGATTTCGATCTGGTTCTGACCGGCAAGGTGATCGGTCACGACAGCATTCGCGACAACGGCTGGGTCGCCGTGCGCGATGGACGCGTAGCCGCCACCGGTGACGGCACGCCACCAGCCGCGCGGGAGCGACAGGATTTCAAGTCCGGCATGATCCTGCCTGGCGCCATCGACGCACAGGTTCACTCACTGTCGCAGCGCAACCAGGAAGACTTCGTCTGGTCGACGCGCTCCGCCGCAGCCGGCGGTGTCACGACCATCGTCGACATGCCGTATGACGAAGGCGATCTCGTCTGCTCGGCTGCCGCGGTCGAGCGCAAGATTGCCCATGCCAGCCAGCAGGCGCGCGTTGACTTCGCGCTCTACGGCACCATCGACCCCGAGGAGGGTCCGGCGCGTATCGCCGAGCAAGCGAAAGCCGGCGTCGCTGCCTTCAAGTTTTCGACCTTCGGTACAGACCCCAAACGCTTCCCGCGCATCCCGGCGCCGTTGCTCGCCGATTGCTTCGCCGCAATCGCACCGACCGGCCTCGCGGCCGGTGTTCACAACGAGGACGACGAGTTCATCCGCGACGCCATCGCCAAGGTGAAGGCCAAGGGCATCACCGACTGGCGGGCACACGCCATGTCGCGGCCGCCGCTCGCGGAAATTCTGGCGATGCTGCAGATCTATGAGACCGGCGCCGAGACCGGTTGTCCCGCCCACGTGGTGCATTGCTCCGTCGCACGCGGTTACGACATCGCCGCGTGGTACCGCTCGGAAGGACATCACGCCACGGCCGAGTGCTGTATCCACTATCTCGTCCTCGACGAGGAGAATGACGTCTCCCGATTGGGCGGCAAGGCCAAGATCAATCCACCGGTGCGCCCGCGCGCCGATGTGGAAGCGCTGTGGGCGGAGCTTGCAGCGGGACGCGTCTCGCTGGTCTCCACCGATCACGTCAGTTGGTCGGAAGATCGCAAGGTCAATCCCGACATGCTCGCCAACGCCTCCGGCGTCCCCGGCTTGGAGGCCATGGTGCCGTTGCTGGTGAAGGGCCTCGTCGAACGCAAGCTGCCGCTGACCCATGCCGCGAAGCTGATGTCGTTCAATCCGGCGCGGCACTTCCGCATCGACGATCGCAAGGGTGCGCTGGCCCCCGGCCTTGATGCCGACATCACCGTGCTGGTGGACAAGCCCATCGTCTATGACGGCGCCGCAAGCGGCAACAATGTCGTCGGCTGGTCGCCCTATAACGGCATCACGCTGCCATGGACTGTCGCAGCAACCTATGTGCGCGGCCGGCTCGCTTTCGATGGCAGCAAGGTTCTCGCCGAGCCCGGCAGCGGACAATTCGTGCGCCCGCCGCAGGTTCTCTCCGAGCGACTGCCGGTGGCCTGACGCTCGCCGTTCCGATCACCCAACACGTATCGAACACAAGAACATCTGCCGAGGAGACATTCCGATGGGACGTATTCTGACCGAACGCGATATTGAAGCCGCCGTACGCGGCGGCGGTGTCTACGCTGCCGGAGGCGGCGGCTGGGCGGATCACGGGCGCATGCTCGGCCGCGCCGCGATTCTCGTCGGCAAGCCCGAACTCGTGTCGATCGACGAACTCGACGATGACGACTGGGTCGCCACAGCCGCCGCGATCGGCGCGCCGGCGTCGACCACCGCCTGGGAGATGCAGGGCAAGGATTACGTCCGCGCGGTGCAGTTGCTGCAGGACGCGCTGGGTGAACCGCTGAAAGGCCTCATCATCGGCCAGAACGGCAAGTCCTCCACCATGAATGCCTGGCTGCCTTCGGCTTTGCTCGGCACCAAGGTGGTGGATGCCGTGGGCGATATGCGCGCGCATCCGACCGGCGACATGGGATCGATCGGTCTCGCCGGCTCGCCCGAGCCGATGATCCAGACCGCCGCCGGCGGCAACCGCGCCGAGAACCGCTACATCGAACTCACCGTGCGCGGCGCCACCGCCAAGGTGTCGCCGATCCTGCGTACCGCAGGCGATATGTCGGGCGGCTTCATTGCCTCCTGCCGCAATCCGGTGCGCGCGTCCTATGTGCGTGACAACGCCGCGCTCGGGGGAATCTCGCTGGCACTCCGTCTGGGTGAAGCCATTCTCGCGGCCGAGCCCAAGGGCCCCTCTGCCGTGATCGACGCGATCTGCAAGGACACCGGCGGCACCATCCTCGGCAGCGGCAGGATCACCACGAAGAACGTGGTCTATACACCGGAGGCCTTCGACATCGGCACGCTGACCATCGGCGAAGGCGACCGCGCCATCACGCTGCATGTGATGAACGAATATATGGCCATCGTCGATGCCTCGGGTAAACGCCTCGCGACCTTCCCGGACATCATCGCAACGCTGTCCGACGATGCGGAGCCGATGAGCGTCGGCCATCTCAAGGTCGGCATGAACGTGCATCTGTTCCACGTGCCGAAGACGATCATTCCGCTCGCCTCCAGCGTCAAGGACCCGGCGGTCTATCCATCCGTCGAGCGCGCCATGGGCATCGACATCGCACGCTACGCGCTGGCCTGAGACACGACAGGAGTCCGCCATGACATCCGCGAATCCACGGCACCCCGATTTTCCGATTCCCGGCGGCCCAGAACTGCGCGCCAAGGGCTGGCGGCAGGAAGGTCTGCTGCGGCTTCTGGAAAACGTGCTCGCAGTCGGTGAGGATCCGTCGAACCTCGTGGTCTATGCGGCGCTGGGGCGCGCCGCCCGTAACTGGGCTGCACACAAGGCGATCGTGCAGGCGCTGACGACCATGGAGGAAGACCAGACTCTGGTCATCCAGTCCGGCAAACCGGTCGGCCTGCTCCGCACACACGCCAAGGCGCCACTCGTCATCATGGCGAATTGCAACATCGTGGGACAATGGGCCAAGGCTGAGATCTTCTACGAGCTGGAACGCAAGGGCCTGATCTGCTGGGGCGGCCTCACGGCCGGCGCCTGGCAATATATCGGTTCGCAGGGTGTCATTCAGGGCACCTATGAGATCTTCATGCGCATTGCCGAGCGGCGCTTCGGCGGCACCCTCGCCGGCCGCTTCGTGCTGACAGCCGGGCTCGGTGGCATGGGCGGTTCGCAGCCGCTCGCAGGCCGCATGGCCGGCGCCGCGATCCTCACCGTCGATGTCGATCCGGAACGGGCGCGCAAGCGCAAGGAGATCGGCTATCTCGAAGCGATCGCCCCCGATCTCGACTCCGCATTGGAGATGATCGCCGCCGCGAAGGCCGAGCGTCGCGCGCTGTCGGTCGGTCTTGTCGGCAATGCCGCCGACATCTATCCGGAGATCGCGTGGCGCGGCGTCATCCCCGACGTGGTGACCGACCAGACCGCCGCCCACGATCTGGTGTTCGGCTATGTACCCCGGACCCGATCGCTCGAGGAAGCGCGCGCCATGCGCAAG
Organism: Tardiphaga sp.; assembly: GCF_041424195.1. Classification (NCBI taxonomy): domain Bacteria; kingdom Pseudomonadati; phylum Pseudomonadota; class Alphaproteobacteria; order Hyphomicrobiales; family Nitrobacteraceae; genus Tardiphaga; species Tardiphaga sp. The sequence continues at coordinate 59,836 of NZ_JBGMOE010000094.1, forward strand.
ACAGCGCCGGCACAGCTGATGGAGGAGAGCCGCGCGTCGATTGTCGACCATGTGCGCGCCATGCTGACCTTCCAGGCGCGCGGCGCGGAAGTGTTCGACAACGGCAATCTGATCCGCACCCACGCCAAAGAAGGCGGCGTCGCCAATGCCTTCGACATCCCCATATTTACGGAAGCCTATCTGCGCCCGCTCTTCGCGCGCGCCATCGGTCCGTTCCGCTGGATGGCGCTGTCGGGCGATCCCGACGACATCCGTGCCATCGACGATCTCGTGCTGCGCCTGTTCGGCGACAACCAGATCGTCTCGAACTGGATCAAGCTCGCGCGCCAATATGTGCCTTTCGAAGGCCTGCCGGCGCGCATCGCCTGGCTGGGTCATGGCGAGCGCAGCGAATTGGCGCTGGGCGTCAATGAACTCGTCGCCAATGGCACGCTCAAGGGACCGGTCGCCTTCTCGCGCGATCATCTCGACGCCGCCGGCATGGCGCATCCGAACATCATGACCGAGAATATGCGCGACGGCTCCGATGCCATCGCCGACTGGCCGCTGCTCGACGCCATGGCTTTATGTTCGTCCCAGGCCGATCTCGTCGCCGTCCATTCCGGCGGCGGAGGCTATGCCGGCTATATGACCAGCGCCGGCGTCACCCTGATCGCCGACGGCACGGCCGCCGCGGCAGAACGCCTCGCCATGAGCCTCGACAACGACACCGGCCTCGGCGTCATCCGCTACGCGGATGCCGGATATAGCGAGGCCCTCGATGAGGTCTCGCTCAAGCACGTCCCGCATATACAGATCTAGACCTGTCGTTTCGACCATCCCATCTGGCGCGCGGACGGGAGCCCGCACCTGCGGGCAGGCTCCAGGAACGTCGCTTTGCGCGAGCTCACGGTCGGCATCGCCCGAACGCAAAATCGGGAAATTCGGGGAGTTAGGGGCTGCTTGCCCCGGCAGAAGCCGATCCCCCCAATTGCGCAACAGCCAGTCGCATCCGGAAGCGGGGAACACCGCTGGCAGGTGGTTGAAATTGCGGAGTTCTCTCTATAGACCGGCGGAGCCAAAGCGATCCGCGGGCCCGCCCCGCCTGTTGTCGCCTCGGCCGTTGGGGCGTAGCCAAGCGGTAAGGCAGGGGATTTTGATTCCCCCATTCGGAGGTTCGATCCCTCCCGCCCCAGCCAGGTATTATTGAACGATTTCAAGCCTTTTGCGACTTACTGTCCCCTCCGGGGTAACCTCTTCGAGGGGATGCAGTCGAGTTTCAGAGGTATGGCGTCGAACAAAAGGAAAAGCCGAGATCGCTCCCGGCCTTTCCAGTGTTTGAACCTTTTGATTACGACGCTATGCCGCGCGGACATTCGAAAGGAATGTATCAACCTGATAGCGAAGTTGCTCGGCATGCTGCGCCAAATCAGCCGACGCGCCCTGTACCTGATGCGCCGCCACGCCGGTCTGTTCGGCCGCGCTCGCTACACCAGTGATGTTGGACGTCACCTCGGTGGTGCCAGCCGACGCCTGGGTGACCGCCTGCACGATCTCCCGCGTCGCCACTCCCTGTTGTTCCACCGCCGCAGAGATCGCGGATGTCGTGTTGTCGATCTCATGCACCTTATGCGTGACGCGCTGGATCGCCTGCACGACATTGCCGGTCGCATTCTGGATCCCCACCAACTGCTCGCTGATTTCGGCGGTTGCCCTCGCGGTCTGGGTTGCCAGGTCTTTCACTTCCGCCGCCACAACGGCGAAGCCACGTCCCGCTTCGCCGGCGCGCGCCGCCTCGATCGTTGCGTTGAGCGCCAACAGATTGGTCTGGCTCGCGATCGTCGAGATCATCTCGGCGATGCTGTCGATTCGTGCAGCCGACTGGCTGAGTTCATTGACCGTCGTCGCGGCGGCCTCGATCTCACTGACCGCGGACCGGGTCATCTGCGACGACTGCTCCGTTTGGCGGCCAATTTCTGTCACCGACGCTCCAAGTTCCTCGGCCGATCCGGCGACCGACGTCACGTTCGCAGCAGCCAGCTCGGCAGCCGCGGATACAGAGTGCGACTGCGCGGAGGTTTCCTGCGCGGACGACGTCAACTGGCTGGCGGTCGCCTGCATCTCGGTGGCGGCCGACGCGACGTGCTCCACAATGGCGCCAACGGAACGTTCGAACTGATCGGCAAGCTGAAGCATGGCGGCCTTGCGCTGCTCAGCCGCGTGCTCGGCCGCTTCGCGCTGTTCGCTTTCCAGTCGAATCTTGGCGAGACCGTTGTCCTTGAACACCATTGCCGTCTTGGCGATGTCACCAACTTCATCCTTGCGATCAGCACCGACGACATCGATCTGGTAGTCACCACCGGCGAGTTTCTGTAGCAGCCCTACGATCTGGCGAATCGGTGAAGCGATACCGTGCTGTCCGATCAGGAATCCGAACGTTAGTCCGGCTACGATTCCGATTCCCGCAACGATCATCAGGAGGCGCGAGGTTTGATAATATTCCTCCGTCGCAGCGGCCGATTCGCGATCCACGTCCTTCTGAAGCGTTTCAGAAATGTCGCGCAGCACTGCGCGGAGACCATTGGCCACGTTGGCGCTGGACATCGTCTCGTTGCGTAGCCGCTCCAGTTGCTCGGTCATCTGGAAATTGGTGACGGCGGTGGCCGCCCGATAGGTGCCTTCAAGCTCCTTTTGATATTTCGTCCACTCGGCTTCAATCGATATAGCTTGATGCCGCGACGCGTCCTTGCTCCTGTTTCGGAACGCTTGCAGCCGTTCCTGGAACAGCTTGGTCTCCGCATCGATGGCTTGACGTGCGGCCTTCACGTTCTCCGGGCGCGGATCTGCGGCCATCTGAAATTCGGCCCGATTTATTGTAATCATGTTCACTGCAAGCTGCTGGGCAAGCATCGCACGCGCTGCGCCAGACTCCATCCGGTCAGTCGCGTCGTTCAACGACTTCAGTGCGCTGACTCCCAGTACCGTCAATCCACAAGCAATCGCGGAGAGCAGGACGATCACAGAAATGATTTTTGGCAGAATTCTAAAGCGAGAGAGAGAGAACATGATGACATCCATGGCTTGTTAGTTGCTGGAGGAAAGTTTCTCACTGATGGCGATTTCTCTGGTGTTGTAATGCGGCGTGTTGACTTCAAACGGCCTGGCTTCTGATCGTCGCTACATGCGAGATGCAGCCGAAGCCAGGTATGGACCGCTTGGTAATTCTCAGGTCAGCGTCCGGTTCGGCAGCGCTAAAAAAGCCTCTACGAGATTCGACCGTGGGTGCTTTAGCTGTCGTTCGACGGAGCTGAGGTCGCGCTGTCGTTTTGCTTTGCGAGCACCCTCCCCAAGGAAATTCATGGCACCGGGCAGCCTGGCGCAGCCAAGCTCAAGGGCGACGATCGCATCGTCAAAGCGCTGCTTCGCTTTGGCGCGAAGTTCGATGACATCACGCATCGCGGCCTGAAGCTCGCGGTTTCCCGCGTCGAATTCCATCAACTCGGATCGGTCACCGATCCTTTCCAGCGCATGATTGGATCGTGAGAGATTCAGGATGTTGGACATAAGGCTGCCCTAATGTGGCAAATTGACGCAGATCACCGACCGACGCTAACCTTCCCGCTTCTGGAAAATTACTCGAACGCGGTAAAAATTGACTTAGTCCGAAAAGCGCCAACGGCCAGTTTTTGCCACGTGGATCGTACTGCGCAAGCATGCGCTGGCTTCGCGGGAATACAGATTGCGCGTCCGATTAAATGGAGTAATTCGAGTGGACCCCGCAAATTGAAGCACTGGGCCACCCGTGGACAATTTAAAGAACTTACTATTTCATTGTGCGGTAGCGCCGATATCAGACGTTTCCCAATTTGAACATTTGTTGGAATCAGAACTTGGTGCGACCAGATTTGATCTGTCAAATCGGCTCGATGCTAAGCTGCGTTACTGCTTTACGAAGCTCCAGGACATCAGAGTCAATTGTTGGTCCTTTGGGACTCCAGCTAAGATTGCCTTCCCCCCAAGAGACGTAGCTTCCTTCAGTCTTGCCGTACATGGCCGCGGCGTCGTCGTAAGCGGAAGCCAAATTGCGCCAACTGACGGGCCAACTCTCGCATCGCCTGGCCGTCCACTGCACTTCCATTATGAAGCAGATCTCGAAACAGTTATGATAGACTTCCAGTCAAAAGCACTAAAGCGAAAACTCGCGGCACTGTTAGGTGCGCCAATTAGACATGATCTGGAGTTTGAGTTAGCTGAATTCACTAGTCGGGAAATGCTGAATAGCCTCGTCGGGCTAATCAGGCTGCTCATACACCAAGTCAATAGCCGCAACTTTCTCCTGGCACCCTTAGCTCTCTGCGAACTGGAAGATGCTGCCATCGTGCAGTTGCTGTTTACCGGTCGTCACAAGTTGAATGAACAACTTCTGCGAAAGCCACCGGCGACAACTGGCAACGCAGTTTCGCGCGCCGAACAGTTTATCGAAGCCCACTGGAATCAGCCGATAACGATAGAAACTCTGACGAAAGCCACTGGCGTGAGCGGGCGCACGCTTTTCCGGAGCTTCACAAAAGAACGCGGCTACTCGCCAAAGGCGTTCGCACGAAAAATCAGGCTCGAACATGCGCATAAACTCTTGAGGCAACCGGCTGAAAATACAACGGTGACTGGGGTGGCCCTGGCATGCGGCTTTTCGAATTTAGGGCGGTTTGCACAAGACTATTTGAATGTATTCGGAGAGCTACCTTCGAAGACACTGAGTCTGAAGGAGCCACGACAGACTGAGGATTCGGTATTGTTCGGCAACTAAAATCGGCTCTGTCGCAGTTTTGATGCAGCGTCGATTGGTCTTGTCTGAAGTAGACCGATATTACTGCGGCCACGCGCCTCGAACGGCGCTCGTCCATAGACAAGCAGCATCTCCATTCGAGCGCCGATCAAGGATAGACAACCTTCTCTCCGCGAGGGGATTTCGAGAAAAACCATCTCGCATCTGTCGCCGCGCCAGTGGGCTTGTACTGAAGATAGCGACAACGCGTCTCCGCGCTGGACGCTTTGCGCGATTTCCTGAAGTGTAGTTGCAACTTCTCGAAACGCACACTATGCCGCATCGCCGGGCACCGAAGAGACACATCATGAAGACAGCAGGATTTATGCGCGTGGGCGCGCTCGCTTTCGGCTTGGTCATGGCGAATTCGCCTGGCATTCGTGCCGAAACAGCTCAGCTTCGGATCGCGCAGCAGTTCGGCATTGCCTATCTTCCGCTCATCGTCGCCAGCGAGCGCGGGCTGATCGAGGAGGAAGCCAAGGCGCTCGGCATCACGCCGCCGAAGATCGAATGGCTGCGGCTCTCGGGCGCCGCGTCGATGAACGAGGCGCTGATCTCGGGCGGCCTCGATTTCGCCACCGCCGGCATCACGCCGATGATCCTGACCTGGGACAAGACGCGGACCACCGCCAAGATCATCGGCGTCGCCGCGCTGGGATCGATGGCCAATATCCTCACCACCAACAATCCGAACATCAAGACCCTGGCTGACTTCACCGAAAAGGACCGCATCGCGCTGCCGTCGGTCAAGGTCGGTTTCCAGCCCATCGTACTGCAGATGGCGGCCGACAAGGCGTTCGGTCAATACGACAAGCTCGACGAATTGACCGTCAGCATGCCCCACCCGGACGCGACGGCACAGATCCTGTCGGGCCGTTCCGAGATCACGGCGCACTTCACCTCGCCGCCGTTCTCCCAGCAGCAGCTCGCCAGCGGAAAGGTGCACCAGGTGCTGAACAGCTACGACGTGCTCGGCGGCCCGCACACATTCAACGTGGTCTACGCCACCACCAAATTCGTCAACGATAATCCAAAAACGATCCAGGCCTTCGTGCGCGGCCTCGACCGCGCCAATGACTGGATCAAGGCCAACCCGAAGGAAGCCACCGCGCTCTATATCAAGGCCGAGAATTCGAAGCTCGCGCCGGATTTCGTCGAGAGCATCATCCGCGACAAGGACATCAACTTCACGACCGCCCCGGAAGGCGCCCAGAAATTCGCCGACTTCGAGGCCAAGGTCGGCCTCATCAAGCAGGCGCCGGCATCGTGGCGGGATCTGTTCTGGTCCGGCCTCGGAGAGAAGCCGGGAAGCTGACATGAACGTCGCACCGCGCCTGGCCGGCCTGATCGGCGACGCCGTGTCGCCGCCGCTGCTCGCGCTCGATCACGTCAGCATCAGCTATCCGACCCGCGACGGCATTCTTACCGCCGTGGAAGACGTCAGCTTCACGCTCTCGGCCGGCGAGCGGCTGGTCCTGCTCGGCCCGTCAGGCTGCGGAAAATCCACGCTGCTGCGTACCGTCGGCGGCTTCCTGAAGCCAAGCGCCGGCGAGATCCGGTTACACGGCAAGCGCATTGGTGCACCCGGCCCCGATCGCATGACGGTGTTTCAGGAGTTCGACCAGCTGCTGCCGTGGCGCACCGTGCTCGGCAATGTCCGCTACGCGCTCGAACGGGGCAAGTCGCTGCCGCGCCGGGATGCAGAAGACATTGCGCGTCACTGGCTCGCACGAGTCGGGCTGAAGAACTTCGTCGACGCTTTTCCGCACACCCTGTCCGGCGGGATGAAGCAGCGCGTCGCCATTGCGCGGGCCTTCGCGCTTGAACCGTCGCTGCTGCTGATGGACGAACCCTTCGCGGCACTGGATGCTCTGACGCGGCGGCAGATGCAGGATGAGTTGCTCAAGCTTTGCGAGGAGACCGGTAGCACGGCTCTCTTCGTGACCCACGGCATCGACGAGGCGATCCGCGTCGGCACCCGCATCCTTGCTCTCACGCCGCATCCGGGTCGATTGGCCGCGACCTTCGATGTCCCGCCCGGTAGCCGCGTGCGCGGTACCGCGCAGTTCGCTGAGCTGGAACGACAGATCCAGCAGAGCGTATTTGCCGATCCGGAAACCGAACATGTCTGACATAGCAGCGCCGAAACTGGTGCGCGCGTCCGCCCTGCAGCGCGCCTTCGCCGATACGCCCTGGCGCCGCGCCGTCATCCTGGCTGCGTTCGCACTCATCTGGGAGCTTTACGCGCGCTGGCTCGACAATTCGCTTCTGCTGCCGACCATGGGCGCAACGCTGTCGGCGCTGTGGTCGGCGATCCTGTCGGGCGAGCTGCCCGACCGCACACTGACCTCGCTGCGCGTTCTGATTACCGGCTATGCGCTCGGGGTGGCGGTGGCCGCGATCCTTACCACCCTCGCCGCGCTGTCACGCTGGGGCAACGAGGCGCTCGGCCTGCTGACCTCGATGTTCAATCCGCTGCCGGCCATAGCGCTGCTGCCTGTCGCATTGCTGTGGTTCGGCATCGGAACGCCAAGCCTGATCTTTGTCATCGTCCATTCGGTGCTATGGCCGGTGGCGCTGGCCTGCCATGGCGGCTTCCTTGCCGTCCCGCCGACGCTGCGAATGGCGGGCCGCAATCTCGGCCTGTCCGGCGGCCGCTTCGTTGTCGAAATTCTGGTGCCTGCTGCCTTCCCCCAGATCCTCTCCGGCCTGCGGATCGGCTGGGCTTTCGCATGGCGAACCCTGATCGCCGCGGAACTGGTCTTCGGCGTCAGCGCGCGCTCTGGTGGCCTTGGCTGGTTCATCTATACCAGCCGTGCGCAACTGGAGACTGCCAGCGTCTTTGCCGGCTTGCTCACCGTCATCCTGATAGGCCTCGTCGTCGAAGGCGTGATCTTCCGGACGCTGACGCGGATCACAGTCCAGCGCTGGGGCCAGGAACAGGCCTGAGCAACGACCACGGGCCTATAAGCCAGCTTTTAAACAACAGGTGTCACGATCGGCGGCCGCCCTGATACGATCGCCTGTTCGAGATGATCGAGACGATCCTGCCCCCAGAACGGCTCGTCGCGATAGAAGTAGAAGGGTGCGCCGAACAGCTTTCTATCGACAGCCTCGCGTGTCAGGCTCGCCTCGCGCTCCTGCACGGCAAGGTCGTTGGCGCTGGACAGCAGCCGCCGTCCGTCGAGACCGCTCTGATCGGCCAGACGCACCAGAGTCTCGGCATCGGCAACGTCCAGTTCGTCCGCCCACACCGCCTTGAGCCCGGCATGAACGAAGGCGGCCACGTCACGACCGTCCGCAATGGCAACCAGCAGCATGCGATGGCCAAGCGACGGATCAGCGGGATAGAATTTCGGCCAGGTCACAAGCGGAATATTGCGGATCGCCTTCCAGCGCTCCATTTCGACCAACCGGTAAGCTTGCCGCTGGAGCGGCCGCTCGCGTACCGGCTTTCCGCCCCCGGCCGCAAAAACCGTCAGCAGATCGATGGGCTTGTAGGTAACCTCCACGTCGTGGCGTTTCACGATGTCCTGAAACACCAGGCTGCCGACATACGACCACAGCGAAATGAAGCTGAAATAGTAATCGACCCGGGGATGTTGCTTGGCCATGCCGTGTCCTTCTGAATGCAAAACCTAGATTCCAAGATAAGCGGCGCGAACCGACGGATCACGCAATATCTCTGCCGCCGTTCCGGCCGCAACGCTGCGACCCTGATCGATGACATAGGCATGATCGGCGAATTCGAGCGCCGTGGCCACATCCTGTTCGACGACGAGCAGGCTCGTTCCGGCCGCATTCACCTTGCGCAGCGCTTCTATCAGCTCGTCGACCACCTTCGGCGCCAGGCCGAGTGACAATTCGTCGATCAGCAGCAACCGCGGCGCCGCCATCAGCCCGCGGCCGATCGCGCACATCTGCTGTTCGCCGCCCGAGAGCGTCACGGCATCCTGCCTGCGCCGTTCGCGCAGACGGGGAAACAGATCGAAGACGCGCTCGATGTCCGCGGAAATCGCGCCGCGATCGCTGCGGCCATAGGCGCCCAGCATCAGATTGTCCAGCACCGAAAGGCCAGCGAACAAGCGCCGCCCCTCCGGCACATGGATCAGACCGCGGCGCACGAAATCGAGCGGCGACGCCGCCCGCACCTCCTCGCCGTTGAACACGATCCTGCCGCCGGTTGGTTGCAACAGCCCGGACAAGGCACGCAGGATGGTGCTCTTGCCTGCACCATTCGAACCGATGAGAGCAACGACGTCGCCTTGCGGAACAGCGAGATCGACGTTCCAGACCACCTGCACGTCGCCATAGCCAACCGCGAGATGGCGAACCTCGAGCAAAGCTGCGCTCATGGTGCAATCTCCTTCTGCAGCCTGGCGAAGCGCTTGCCGAGATAGGCCTCGATCACACCTTCGTCCTGCATGACCTCGGCCGTCGGGCCATCGGCCACCAGCCGGCCCTGATGCAGCACCAGCAGCCGGCTACAGGACCGTGACACCACCTTCATCAGATGCTCGATCAACAGGACGGTAATTCCCTTTGCCGCAATCTCCGCGATCAGGCGCAAGGCATTGTCGATCTCTGCCGCGTTGAGGCCCGCATTGACCTCGTCGAGCAGGAGCAACTTCGGTTTCGATGCCAGACTCTTCGCCAGTTCGAGCCGCTTACGGCCGGCAAGCGTCAATGCTGACGCCAGCGTATCTGCCTCGCGTGTGAGCCCGCAAAAAGCCAGATGCAGATCGGCATCGCGGCTGGCCTCCTCGCGCGTCGGAACGCCGCCGGCAAACAACGCCGCTGCGGCAACATTCTCACGCACCGTCATGCGCGGGAACGGCTGCACGATCTGGAATGTGCGCGCGATGCCCGCGCGAGCCACCAGATCCGGCCGCAATCCACCTATCTGCCGGCCGGCAAAATCGATCGTCCCCGATGTCGGCTTCAGAACACCCGTAACGACATTGACAAAGGTCGTCTTGCCCGCGCCGTTGGGACCGATCAGGCCGATGACCTCGCCTTCCTTGAGCGACACAGAAACATCGTCGAGCGCGAGCAAGCCTCCGAAGCGGCGGGAGACATGATTCATTGTGAGAAGCACGCTCATCGCGGCGCCCTCCGCACGATCCCGACAAGCGACGACCATACACCTCGCCCCCGTAGCGCCCCAAGCCCGCTCGGCAAGAACAACACCAGCGCCACCACCAGCAGGCCGAGGAAGCCCGCATGAAATTCCAGGCTGTTGCGCCAGATCAGTTCTTCCAGCCCGAGGAAGACGAAAGCGCCGATCACAGGTCCGGCGATGGTGCCGACGCCGCCAAGCAAGGCCATGATGATCGGCTTGACCGAGAGCGACACGTCATAGACGTCAGATGGATCGATATAGCTGACCCATGACGCATAGATCGCACCAGCGATGCCGATGAACAGGCTGGACAAAGCGAAGCCGGTCACCTTGGCGCGCCGCGTATCGACGCCAATCACCTGGGCAGCGTCCTCGTTCTGCTCGATGCAGCGAAGCGCGACGCCCAGCCGTGCCCGGTCGATCCAGATCGACACCAGAACGGCCGCCACCGCGACCACGCTCATGGCCACGAGAAACAACTGCGCCTGGCTGCTCGAACTGCCACCCAGCAACGGCACGTTCAGGCCCATGCCACCGCCGGTCAGCGACGTCCAGGAATTGGTCACCTCGCGAAGCACGTCGGCAACGACGAGGCTGCCGATCGCAAAATAGTGCCCGCGCAGATGCAGGATCGCGAAGCCGAGGGCGGTCGCGAAGATAGCCGTGAAAAGACCGGCGCCGATCCAGGCGGCAACGACCGGCACGCCTGCCGACGATGCAAGGCCGCCGGCATAGGCGCCGAGCCCGAAGAAGGCTGCTGTCGCGAATGACGGATAGCCGGAGAAACCACCGACGATGTTCCAGGCGACGGCCAGCGTCGCATACATCGCGACCGTAGTGGCGAGGCGCAGCACATAGTTATCGCCAAACGCCAACAACCCAATGAACAGAACCAGCCCGGCAGCGATCGAGAATATCCTCCAGCGCATCAGTTGAACCCCTTGCGGCCGAGCAGCCCGGTGGGCCTGACCACCAGCAACACCAGCAAAAGGAGGAAGGAGATCGTCAGTGCATTTTCGGGCCCGATGAACAGCGCGCCGAAACTTTCGATCACGCCGAGCGCAAAGCCGCCGGCGACGACGCCGGGAATGCTGCCGAGCCCGCCGAGCACGCAGATGACAAACGCCTTGCCGAGATATCCGCCGGAGGACACTGGTGAGATCGGAAAGATGGCGGCGAGCAGCGCACCCGCAGATCCCGCCATGAAGGTCCCGAGGGCGAAAGCGATCGCATAGGTGCGCTTCACATCGATACCCATCAGCGATGCGGCATCGCGGTCCATGCGCACCGCCACGATGGCGCGGCCGAGCTGGGTGAAACGCAGCAGCAGCCCCAGGGCGATGACGAGTGCCAGGCCAACTGCCGTGGCGTAAACGCGATCGATTGGGAGGATGATGTCCCCGAACTCGAACACGCCAAGCGGCGGATTGAGGTTGATCTTGCGATAGTCGGCCTTGAAGCCGGCCAGCATGGCATTGTCGAGAAACAGGTTGAGACCGAAGGTCAATACCAGCGTCATCAGCACGGGACGCCCCATCACTGGGTTGATCGCGATGCGCTGGATGACGTAACCGAGCACGAAAAGGATCGCCCCGGCCACGGGCGCGAACAGGAACGGGCTGACACCGAACGATTGGTGAGCGAAGAATGCCAGATATCCGCCGAGCACGATCAGCGAACCGTGCAGGATGTTGATGATGTTGAGCACGCCCCAGACCAGCGAAAAGCCGGCGGCGATGCAGGCATAGAGCCCGCCTAAAGCCAGTCCGTTGACCAGCACCTGTATCCAGAGCATGTCGATGCCTCAAATGCAGAGGCCGTGGCAGAACGTGCTGCCACGGCCCCGCAAGCGTCAGAAGATCAGTTTCCCGGGGTCGCCCGGAAATCGCTGGTGGCGATGTCGGCGGGATAGACCACCTGCACCTTGCCTTGCTGGATCTGATAGACCGGCGGGATGTAGGAATTGGCGATACCTGTCGGGCCGAACGAGATCGGCGCGAAGAAGGTCTTGAAGCCGCCCTTCACGAGTTGCTCGCGGACTGCATCGCGATCCTTGGAGGCGGCGCGTTCGACGGCCAGTTGCAGGATCACACCCACAGCCGCGCCTGACGCCTGGGTGAAGTCGGGCTCCGCGCCATATTTGGTCTTGAACTGCGCGACGAAATCCTGCGTCGAGCCGAACACATCCTCACTCTTGTAATTCAGGATCGGATGAAACCAGCTCGCAGTGGTGACATTTTCCGACAGCGGGCCGACGGCGTCGATCCATTCCTTGTAGGCCGGGCCATTGATCAGCGTGTAGACCTGACCACCGACCTTCAGCTCACCCGCCTGTTTGCGGGCGAGGATGAGGTCGTTGATATAGCCCGTGACCACGACCCAATCGGGCTTGGCGGCGCGCAACTGCGTCAGCGCAGAAGAGTGGTCCAGCGTGCCGATCGGGTACTTCTCGAAGAACACGACTTCGAAGCCGCGCTTCTTGGCGCTCTTCTCGAATTCATTGGCCAGCGACAATGGATAGAGATCGTTGCGGGCCAGAATCGCGACACGCTTCACATTCGGCAACTTCGCCTTGATCAGATCCGCGATCGGCTCGCTCAGGGTGCTGTTGTCGGTGTAGAGGCCGAACAGGTTCTTGTAGCCCTGATCGAACACTTCGGCAGACGATGCGCTCGATGCCAGCAGCGGCACGCCGGCCTTCTCGGCCACCGCGCTCACGGCCTTGGCCGCACCGGAGCCGAACGGCGAGAACAGGAAATCGACCTTGTCATCGGTGATCAGCTTCTCGGCGAGCTGGACCGCCTTGGGCGTCGTGGACTGGTAATCATAATAGACCAGCTCGATCTTCAGCTTCTTCTCACCTGCCTTGATGCCACCGGCCGCATTGACCTTCTCCTGCCAGAGCTCATAGCCCTGCTTCAGTTTTGCGCCTTCCGGAGCCAACGCACCCGTGAGCGGAAGCGGGGCGCCTATGCGCAGGGAATCCTGCGCACTTGCGATGCCCGCCTGCAACACGATGGCCGCGGCGGCGGCCAGCAGCGAACGTCCCAACTTCATGGTCATCTCCTTATGAGTTCCGCGGCATGTCTCCGAGCGCAAAAGGGATGTCAATGCGCTGATCGCAATAAAGTAATTCATGCCTCAACACTTGATCGCACCATATTAGATGCGCTGGCGCGAGATCGATAACGATGGATTTTTGCTACAGTTGAGCAAAACGTCCGACACAGCTTTCGCGCGGTGCATCGTGGTACTGCTGCTGATCCGCCAAACGCCGCATTGATCCAAGATCAAGGGTGCCGCATCCAGGCGTAACGTTCTCCAGATGGCGGCATTGTGAAGAGCGATCAACCCATGATCGTCCTGGTTTTTGGAGTTCCCCGGATCGCCTGCTTCACCGCGGCACGCAGCGATCTCAAGATCCTGTGACTCCTGCCGACCAGCGGCGATGGCCGCTATCTCGGCACCACCGCCGGCGCGCCGAGGTCGACTTTGATGACGGCTGCGGCCCCCGTCCGGCAGCGGTTCATTCGCCGCACATGCCCGCGCGCAGCATCGTCATCATTGCAGCGCCGCTAAATTTGGATGGCCATTTCATTGACGAACGAACACCGCCGTCGGATATTCGTGACACAGATTATGCACTTCGGAATGCCTGCATGACCGCATATGAGACAACAGTAGTGAGCCAGTCGCGCAAGCGCGTGACCTGCCGCTGCGTGTCCGCGGTCACCGGCGCGTGTTGTTGATTCCGGCGTAACAGCTCACATCGAATATCCCATCACTCACGGATAGGATCGCTGCTTCGGCGGCGAACGGAACGCGCATGTCCAATGCCTATGTCATCGAAGTCTTCCATCGCACTGCCGGAATCGTCGTCGCCGAAGAGCGCGGATTTCGTTTCTTCTCATCAGAGCCTGCCTTCGACACGCTTGAAGGTGACCATTTCGGATCGGCACGCGCAGCGGAACGCGCGGCGAAAGCGCTCGTGCTCCAGCGAAGTCACAAGGCTGGCCAATCCCATCGCCACGGCTCGCTGAGCCCCTAACTGAATGACAGTCAGCGCCAGACGAACAAAATTGCCCGGCGCAGACGGAGCGGAGAATATTGCTCCACACCGGAACGCCGCGACGCGCTGATCATCGTTATTTCTGGCGCGCGCTTGCGCAGACCGGGTTTATCGCTTTGGTTATTGGCAAATGGCGCGCTGGAGAACGATGATGCGTGAACTATCGGCGGAAGCCCGGTTGCATAGCCGTGCGCGCGCGTCGTCGAATCGCACGGCGGTGCGCCTGCACACCGCCGCCGTTTACGGCGCATTGGCGCTGATCGCAGCCATCGTGTTCGGCGCAACATCGGTACGCCCATTTTGAAACCGGCACGGGACGGTGAGCCGCATGCAAAAATGCGGTCGCATCGTCAGGGGACATCATGAGCGATCGTTCGGAATTTCTTTGGTACATCCCGAATGACGTGAAGGCAGGTCACCGCGGCGATGTCGTCGATCCAAACCACAACAGCGTCGAGACGCTTGCCGACCAGGCGCAAGCGCTGGAACGCCATGGGTGGCAGGGCGCGCTGATCGGCACCGGCTGGGGAAGGCCGGACACATTCACCGTCGCGTCGGTGCTGACGGCTCGAACGACGTCTTTCGAGCCGCTTATAGCCATCCGCCCGGGCTATTGGCAGCCGGCGCATTTTGCATCTGCCGCAGCCACACTGGATCAATTGAGCGGTGGCCGGGTTCGCATCAATATCGTGTCCGGCAAGGACAATCTGGCGGCTTACGGGGATGACGAAGCCGACTCGTCGCAGCGATATGCGCGGACCAAGGAATTCATGCGCATCGTCCGGCGGCTGTGGACCGAAGAAAACGTCACCTATTCCGGCGCGCATTTTCGCGTGTCGGACTCGACCGCGGCGCCGCGCATCGTCCCGCGCGGCAATCGCCGCCATCCGAAGCTGTATTTCGGCGGGGCGTCGGACGCAGCCGAGCATGTCGCCGCAACCGAAGCCGATGTCCAGCTATTCTGGGGCGAACCGCTCGGTGACGTCAAAGAACGAATTGAGCGGCTCAAGACCTTGAGTCAGCGCCTCGATCGGGATCTCCCGCCTTTGGAGTTTGGACTGAGGATCACGACGCTGGTCCGGGAGAGCTCGGCCGAGGCCTGGGCTGCGGCGGAAGCCAAGGTTGCCGATATGGCGAGGAAAGCAGGCGCGGGCTGGAACGACCATGGCCCTGCCATCGCCATCGGCCAACGGCGACTGCTCGACCTGCAGGCCCGCGGCGACGTCCTTGATGACAATCTCTATACGGCACCGGGAAAATTCGGCGCAGCCGGCGCCGGCACCACCTGGCTGGTGGGTTCGGCATCCGAAGTGGCCAGTTCGCTGCAGAAATACCGTGATCTCGGAATCAGGTACTTCATCCTGTCCGACACGCCCTATCTGGCGGAGATCGAGCGGCAAGGCAAAATACTCCTGCCTTTGCTTCGGGATTGATTTGCACGGCAACCGGCACGAAGTCCGGAATGAGATCGATCGGCGACAGCGCATAGGCGGCCACAGCGATCGCGAGAACTTTGGCAAACCACGGCACGCGCGGATCACGCGCGGCGAGATAGACGGCATGCGCGTCCGTTCTGACGTTTCGCGCCCAGCTCTTGATGCGCGTAAACATGAACACTTCGTGTCGACAAGCATATCCCGGCCGCCGAAGCGGCCGGGACATGTATCACATCTCGGCTTCAGCTTCGACGTTAACGACCGATTCTGCCAGACCGGTCAGCGCAGCGTCCGTCGCCTTCTCTTCCTGCAGCGTCGCATCGAGCAGTGATGCCGCATCCGACATCCCTAGTTCTTGCGCCCATGTGCGAAGGGTGCCGTAGCGGGACATCTCGTAATGTTCCACCGCCTGGCCGACAGCAAGGAGTCCGGCATCGAGCGCGGGCATGCCCTTGTACTCGGTCATGATCTCGGTGCCCTCCTTGGTGATGCCCATGATGGCGGCGCAGGTCTTGGCGACCGGCTTCTTGCCTGCGATCTTGAACACGCGCTCAAGGCGCTTGATCTGACCTGCGGTTTCCTTCTGATGCTTGAGAAAGGCGGCCTTCAGGCCCTTGTCCTGTGCGGCCTTCGCCATCTTCGGCAGGGTCGCGAAGATCTTCTTCTCGGCGAAGTACACATCCTTGAGGGTGTCGTGAAAAAGGTCGGCGAGCAACTTGGGCTTCTTGGCCATGGAATCTCTCCAATAAAAAAGCCCCTGCTGATGCAGGGGCCTCGCATTCAACGGTTGAGGTTGTGCACGCCCGACAAGTCGCCGTAAGGAATTATGTTCCGGCGGGCGAGGAAGGACCTCGAATGTCAGCCCTTGCCTGCCCAGGCCGGGCGCTCCCCCAACCATGGCGGCAGCGCGTCCCACTCGGCGGCTCTCATCCGCCGTTCCTCGCCCCCGACATTGATGAAAACAAACGGCGCATCTTCCCCGCCTGTCTTGGAGCCGGCGAACATCGCAGGAATGCCGTACGCATCTCGAAGGGCCGTCTTGATGGACATATGTTCCTCGATCTGTGAGCTGGCAACGTCGCGGCGTTGACGCATTTTACTGCGTGAGCAGGCCCACGACTTGATCGTTGCCGATTGCATCGACGACAAAGCCCGCGTGCTGCTGGCAGGCGCGTTGCACACGCCCGGGGGAACGCGTCTGTCCAGCATGCGTGGACCCCCGAGACGCAGCGGCAGCAAACATCCCTGATTGCCGCCTCGTGGAAACAAACCAGCGACATGCGGCCGGCTCGCTGAAATTGCGCGAAAGGCCCGCCAGGGGTAGATCCGGCAGGCTATTCAGTCGTTAGGTGACAACCGGGCGCCGCCAGACTTGCGGTACCCGGCGACAGGTATCGATCAGCCAACCCGGAGGTTTTCTGCCGAAGTCTTGCCACGGTTGGCCACTTCCTCGAAACTGACCTTGGCCCCCTCGTTCAGCGTGCTCAGACCCGCCTTCTCGACGGCCGAGATGTGAACAAAGACGTCCTTGCCGCCATCGTCCGGCTGGATGAAGCCGAAGCCCTTCGTCGCGTTGAACCATTTTACTACGCCAGTGGTCACTTCAGTTCTCCCGGTTATCTCACGAAACACAGCAGCGCTCTATTCGGCGGCGAGTCAATCGAGCAAAGTTTGATTTTGCCAAACAGATCCTGCGATCCGCTATCGGGAGGACCGGGCGACCGTGACGCGTCTCCCACGGCCCCGACGTGCCGGCATTTCAGGGCAACATAATCCACGAGATGGCCGGCCGACGTGCTATTGTTATCAGAGCCCAGCTCGGGCGGAGGACCAAACCATGGCTAAAGGCGAACAACGAAACAATCGCGAAGCAAAGAAGCCCAAAAAGGACAAGGTCAAAACGATTGCAGCAGCTCCGAGCATGAAGAACCTGATGCACCCCGAGGCAGACAAGCCCAGAAAGAAATAGTCTAACGGAGCGCATCGCCAGCAGTGCTGCACCGTCTGAGGTCATGGGCACCCGGCGCATGATCCATGCGCCCGATCGCGCTATCGCGTTCGCGACGATCGAAAACCATCAAATCCAATCAAGAATGTTCACCCCTTCCGGGGCGCTCCGACGCGCATCGGCGATCATGCCAGATTTGGCAGTCCCGCCCGTTGACTTGCCTTCGGCATCGGAACTGCTGAAGATGATCTGATGCATTTCATTAACCATACGATGCTACCCGTCCTGTAGCGCGGATCCTGTCCAGCGTACCGCGCCAACTCTGGAGTCGCAGATGCAGGTCATCGAAATCACGGACCTCGTCGAGGCCAGACGAGCGCGTCTGGCTCAATATCACGGGCTACCGCGCGCACTTCAGCTGAACGGTCAAACAGTCACGGGTTCGGTGAGATCTGTCCTGATGGATGCATCGGCGGCAAAGTGGACCGTCAAGCTCATTGCAACGCCACCCGTCGTCGACAGAAAATATAGTCTGCGCCGCTCAGCCTAGAGCCGGACGCAGACCCGCACGACAACATCCGACTTTCTTCAGCCCTGCCATCCCGCAGTCGCATGTATCTGTAGCGCGCACTTCTACCTGCATTCACCGAGCAGACTGCCATTTCGGTGACCGGCGAACTGCAACGAGTGCAAGATCGTTCAGGCTGCTTGCAGCCATCCCCCATACATTGAACACATAGACGTCGTAACATTCCTGAGCTCGGGCTTTCTCCGAGCTTTATGGATCCAAACATGATTGCTATTTCGACACAGGTTCAGGCACCTGATGACCTTCAGCGCGTAGCGTTCGACATAAGACATGGCAATCGCCGGATTGCGTGCACCCTGACGACCAAGTTTCCAACCAAAGATCAGGCCAAGAAGTACTTCCACGCCAACAGGCCGCTGATCGAGAAACTGGCCCGCGATCAGATGGAACTGGCTGCAGCCAACGACGGTGAGATCAAGCTGGTGATGATTTAAAAGTCGCCTGCCATACTCTCCGTTTCCGTGAAACAAAGGCACAGCTTCGTCTTCGCGTTGGCTCAAGCACGACGCAAGGGATACCGATATGGCGAAGTCGTTGCTTTCCAGACAAGACCTCGAACATGCGGCATTGCTGCAGATCCGAAGCTGCTACGGATGCGAAGACGTGACGGCCGTGATTATCGACGAGATCGCAGACCCTCGCTTTGATACGAACTGGGCGATTCTGTCACTTCATCGAACAACCGACGTGCAACTGAGGCTCACCGCAGAGCTCAACACAGTCCGGGCGATTGACAGCACCCAGGAAAGACTGCGCAAGCTCTATAACCTCAAGACTGACTGAGCTCGTCCAGCTGCAGGTGAAGCATAACGCCCATATTCCGGATCGATGTGGGAGCGGTTCCGCCGCCCCAGGGACGAATTCCGCCGGGACTGCGGCCCCTTGCATGACATGCGACAGGCGATCCCAGGATTATGTCGACTTCGGATGCAGAAACCGCTACGTTCCTTCACATCACCTCCGCACAATAGGCACTCGGTGACTGAGGGCCGCGTATGCTCCCGCCTTGATGGGAGCAGCCTGGGTGTCATCATCTCAAGATAAGACCAACGTACTTGTCGTCGAAGACGAGATGGTGCTCCGTATGCGAGCGGTCGACATCGTCGAGGACGCAGGATTTACAGCCGTCGAAGCGACGAATGCCGATCAGGCCATCAGCGTGCTCGAGGCGCGATCCGACATTTCGCTCTTGTTTTCGGACATCCAGATGCCCGGCACTATGGACGGATTGAAACTTGCTCATGCGGTCCATGAACGCTGGCCACAGATCAAGATCATCCTGGTATCCGGCCAGATAACCCCTTCGAGCGACGAGAAACCGGAAAACAGCCGCTTCTTTGGCAAGCCTATCGACGGCACGCAGATGATCGCCGAACTGCAGGACATGATCGGTACAGGCACCCTTGCGGTCGTCTCTGGCCAGGCCAGTCTGGCCGTCAATCCGGCGCGGCCGAGCCAGTCTGTCGCGGAAGAAACGCTGACGGCCGAGAACGACAGCCTGCGACTATTGCTGGAACAGGCTGGAATAGATGCCAAGCTGTTGCTCGCGCAGGCCGGCATAGACGCCAAGGAGCGGGAAGCCGCCGACAAGTTGCAGAAGCTTGTGCTCGGTGAATTGCACCACCGCATCAAGAACACCCTCGCGACCGTGAGTGCGATCGCTTCGCAGAGCCTTCGCACCGCTACCGGCGTTCAGCATGCGCAGCAGGCCATCGAGGGGCGGCTTCTTGCGCTCGGTCGCGCACATGACCTCTTGATGCAGGTCAGTTGGGCGAGTGCCGGCCTCGGGATGATCATCCGCAACGCCACCGAGCCCTACGACAACAAAGGCGTTGGGCGCTTCGCTATCTCAGGACCGGAAGTAGACATGGGGTCGGGCGCAGTTATCGCCCTGGCGATGACGCTCAACGAACTCTGCACAAACGCCACCAAGTTCGGGGCGCTTTCGGATCCAAGCGGTATTGTTAAGGTCGACTGGACGATCGATCAGGCGTCGCAGCAACTGACCTTGAGCTGGATCGAAAGCGGCGGCGCGCACGTCAATCCGCCCGTCCGCCGCAGCTTCGGCACACGCATGATGGAATCGCTCGGACGGCAACTGAGCGGCACCGTGCGTTTGGCCTATCCCCCCTCAGGCTTCACCTACACCCTGGTGGTACCGATCGCTTCGCTGAGCAAATAAGCCGGCGGGGCTCTTTGCCGCGGGACGACCGCCGCTGTCAAAGTGCATGATTTTCCTGTGAAATCTCCTATTTTCGGGGAATTTGCGCGGCGGCAGGCGCGAACGGCATTCCCGCCCCGGCCAGGGCAGGCCCATCGGCGCCCCGTTGCCTCTCTCATGAAGTAAACGCCCGCATTTCACTCCGATGCGCGTTGACGGGGCGCAGCCGCGCCTCCCGGGCAGGTCCGGATGCGCCCTTTGGCGTGTTGAGGGACCGCCCGTTTCGTGGGAAGACGGCACAAAGCTGAAAAGGTTACCGCGGAGCGAGATGCCATGACCTATCGTGCACCCATCAATGACATGCTGCTGGCCCTCAATCATGGCGCCGGCCTGCAGGCGGCCCTGAAAGCTGGCCATTACGGCGATTTCGACGCCGACATGACCGCTGCCGTGCTCGAAGAGGCCGGCCGCTTTGCCAGTGACGTTCTGGCGCCGCTCAATACCGTGGGCGACAAGAACGGCATCAAGCTTGCCGACAACAAGGTCACCACCGCCCCCGGCTGGCCCGATGCCTACCAGCGCTGGACTGCCGCCGGCTGGAACGGTGTCTCCGGTCCCGAGGCCTTCGGCGGCCAGGGCCTGCCGCTGGCCATCAATGCCGCCTGCACCGAGATCTGGAGCGCGTCGAATATTGCGTTCGGCCTGTGCCCGCTGCTGACGCTCTCCGCCATCGAAGCACTCGACGCCCATGGCAGCGACGAACTGAAAAAGATCTATCTGGAGAAGCTGGTCACCGGCGAATGGACCGGCACCATGCAGCTCACCGAGCCGCAGGCCGGCTCCGATGTGGGCGCCCTGCGCTCGCGCGCCGAGCGCCAGGCCGACGGCAGCTATCGCATCTCCGGTACCAAGATCTTCATCACCTATGGCGATCACGACATGACCGACAACATCGTGCATTTCGTGCTCGCACGATTGCCCGATGCGCCCGCCGGCACCAAGGGCATCTCGCTGTTCCTGATTCCGAAATTCCTGGTCAATGCCGACGGCTCGCTCGGCGAACGCAACGACATCTATGCCTCCGGCGTCGAGCACAAGCTCGGCATGCATGCCTCGCCGACCTGCACCATGACCATGGGCGACAAGGGCGGCGCTATCGGCTATCTGATCGGCGAGGAAAATCGCGGCATGCTGTGCATGTTCACGATGATGAACCAGGCCCGGCTCGGCGTCGGCCTCGAAGGCGTCGGCATTGCCGACCGCGCCTATCAGCAGGCGCTGGCCTTCGCGCAGGAACGCAAGCAGGGCCGCGGCATCGGCAGCAAGACGGCCGGCATGGATCCGATCATCGTGCATCCCGACGTCAAGCGCATGCTGATGCAGATGCGCTCGCTCACCGCCGCTGCGCGCACGATCTGCTACGCCACGGCTGTCGCGCTCGACGTCGCCGCGCGCTCGCCCGATGCCAAGGTGCGCACCGCAGCCGCCGCACGCGGCGCGCTGCTGACGCCGATCGCCAAGGCCTTCTCCACCGATATCGGCAATGAAGTGACGTCACTGGGCGTGCAGATCCATGGCGGCATGGGCTTCATCGAGGAGACCGGCGCGGCACAGCACTACCGCGATGCGCGCATCACGGCGATCTATGAAGGCACCAACGGTATCCAGTCGATCGACCTCGTCACGCGCAAACTCGCGGCATCAGGCGGCGAAGCGGTCTGGGCCCTGCTCGATGAACTCGGCGGCATCGTGTCGCGCGTCGAGGCCTCCAACGATCCGGCTTTCGGCACCACCGGCGCAAAACTCCGCGACGCGCTCGGCTCGCTGGAACGTTCGAGCAAGTGGCTGCTCGAGAAGCTGGCCTCGGCCCCCAACGACGCACTGTCCGGCGCCACGCCCTATCTGCGGCTGTTCGGCTCCGCCCTCGGCGGCTGCATGCTGGCCAACGAAGCGCTCGCAGCCCGCGATGGCGACGGCGATTCCGCGCGCTATGTGACGGTTGCGCGGTTCTTCGCGGAGAATATTGCGGTACAGGCGGGTTCTCTCGAACGCACCGTGATGGACTCCAGTGAATCCGTGATGTCGGCCGACGCAGTTTTGCTGGCATAGGCCGTCGCGGGCCATATCGGTCGCAGCGGATTGATGTAATATCCGGCAGAGGAAACGTGCCCGCCGCGCTTTTTGCGGGGCGCTGCAAGGAGCTGCAGGGAATTGACATGAGCGAACATCTGATCGTGACTGACGAAGAGGCCACGCGCGTGATCACGCTGCGCCGGCCGGAAAAGAAGAACGCGCTGACGCAGGACATGTATCGCGCCATGTCGGACGCGATCGATACCGCGCAGAACAATCCGGCGATCCGCTGCATGATCATCACCGGCGGTTCCGGTGCCTTCACCGCCGGCAACGACCTCGAGGATTTCCTCAAGGACAGCGCCGCCAAGGCCGAAGCGCCCAGGGCATCGAACGCCGTCAAATTTCTGTATTCGCTGGCGCAGAACGTCAAGCCGCTCATCGCCGCAGTGGACGGCGTCGCCATCGGCATCGGCACCACGATGCTGTTTCACTGCGATTATGTGCTGGCCTCGACCACGGCGACGTTCAAGACGCCCTTCATCCATCTCGGCCTGGTGCCGGAAGGCGCATCCAGCCTGTTGTTTCCGCGCACCATGGGCCATCAGCGCGCCTTCGCGGCGCTGGTGATGGGCCGCACCATGGATGCGGAGGATGGCAAGGCTGCCGGCTTCGTCAATGAAGTCGTGGCGCCCGGCCATACCGAAGTCGAGGCGCGCAAGGTGGCCCGCGAAATCTGCGCCCTGCCCGCCGAAGCCGTGGCGATCTCGCGCCGGCTGCTGAAGCTCCCGCCCGAGGACCTCACGCGGCGCATCGATCAGGAAGGCCATCTGTTCGGCGAGCGCATGAAGTCCCAGGAGGCGATTGCGGCTTTCAAGGCGTTCTTCGCGCGCAAGAAAGGGTGATCTAACCTCTCCCCGTGCTTACGGGGAGAGGTCGGCCGGCGAAGCGTGGCGAAGCCGGTCGGGTGAGGGGCATGGCACTGTCGTCAACGCAATCGTGACGCCTCGTGTCGCTATCGCGTCAAACGATCGCGTCATGAATAACCACCTATCGCAGCGAGAGTTGCGGATATCCGACCCGAGGGATCTTCCGGAATTGCTGACATCCTGCCCTGCCCCTCACCCGACCGGCTTCGCTGCGCTTCGCCCGTCGACCTCTCCCCGCCTAGCGAAGCTGCGCTTCGCATGGGAACGGGGAGAGGTTAAGACTGCAGCGATCGCTGCGTGCACCGTTCTAGTGGGCGCACTACTGTGTTTGGCACCGGCCGCCCACGCCCAGACCTCAGCATCTCCCGTCGATGTCACCGTCCTCGCCATCAACGACTTCCACGGCAATCTGCGCCCTGCCCCCGGCGGCATCACCATTGATGATCCCGCCGACAGGACGAAGAAGATCACCGTGCCGGCCGGCGGCGCCGAGCATATGGCGACGCTGGTCAAGCAGCTGCGCGCCGGAAAACCGAACAGCGTGTTCGTGGCCGCCGGCGACCTGATCGGCGCCAGCCCGTTCCTCTCCGCGCTGTTCCACGACGAGCCGACTATCGAGGCGCTGTCGATGATGGGGCTGGAGATCGCCTCGGTCGGCAATCACGAATTCGACGAGGGCCGCGAGGAGCTGCTGCGCATGCAGAACGGTGGGTGCCACCCCATCGATGGCTGCCAGGGCCCGCATCCCTTCGCCGGCGCGACGTTCAACTATCTCGCTGCGTCCACCATCGATAGCAGGACCGGCGAGCCGCTGCTGCCACCCTATCGGATCAAGACATTCGACGGCATTCCCGTGGCCTTCATCGGCCTGACGCTGAAAGGCACGCCGGGTCTGGTTGCGCCGCCGGGAATCGCCGGTCTGGAATTCAGGGACGAGGCCGACACGGTCAATGCGCTGGTGCCCGAGCTGAAAGCCAAGGGCGTCGAGGCCATCGTGGTGCTGATCCACGAAGGCGGCTTCCCCACCGGCGACTACAATGAATGCCCGGGCATCTCCGGCCCGATCGTCGACATCGTCAAAAAATTCGACAAGGCCGTCGACGTCGTCGTCAGCGGCCACACCCACCGCGCCTATACGTGCCAGATCGACGGACGGCTCGTCACCTCGGGCGACAAATACGGCACGCTGGTCACCACCATCGACCTCAAGCTCGACCGCACCACGCGCGATGTCGTCAGCGCCAAGGCCGACAATGTCATCGTGCGCACGGCAACCTATCCCGCAGATCCCGCCCAGACGGCCCTGCTCGCCGCCTATGACAAGGTGGCCGCGCCCATCGCCAGTCGCCCGGCCGGATCGGTCACCGCAACGCTGTCGCGCATGCCCGACATGACCACCGGCGAAAGCCCGCTCGGCGATATCATCGCCGATGCACATCTCGCCGCGACATCGGCCGGCAATCTCGGCGCCGCCGTGATCGCCTTCACCAATCCCGGCGGCATCCGCGCCGATATCGTGAAGTCAGCCGACGGCACCGTGACCTATGGCGACGTCTTCGCCGCGCAGCCGTTCCGCAATCAACTTGTGACGCTGACGCTCACCGGCGCGCAGATCAAGGCGACGCTCGAGCAGCAATGGAACACCCCGAGCCGGCCGCGCATCCTGCAGGTGTCGAAAGGCTTCAGCTACGCGTGGGACAACACGGCTGCGACCGGCCAGCGCATTCCGCCCGGGCGCATGATGCTGGATGGCCAGGTGATCGATGCCACTGCAAATTATCGCGTCACCGTGAACGGCTTTCTCGCCGTCGGCGGCGACGGCTTCACGGTGCTGAAAGATGGCAAGGATCCGCTGGTCGGCGTCTACGACGTCGATGCGCTGAACGCCTATATGAAGGCCAACAGCCCGGTGTCGCCGATGCCGCTGGGGCGGATCTCGCGGGTGGATTAGCAGAACGCCTGTCATCCTGACCCGTCATTCCGGGCGTGCGAAGCGGCGCAGCCGGCAGAGCGCGAAGCCGGAATGACAGTTCGGGGCTGGAAGGCATCAAACATTTTTTCCTATCTCCATTGACATCATCCCCATCTTGATTATTTTCCCTTGCGTCCTGCCCCACCGAGAGGGGCGATCGCGATCGTCACGATTGCGGGGCGGGA
>NZ_JBGMOE010000095.1:0-1563 GCF_041424195.1 Tardiphaga sp.
ATGTCGACCTTGCCGAACTGCCGCATCTTCTTCTTGCCTTCCTTCTGCTTCTCCAGAAGTTTGCGTTTGCGGCTGATGTCGCCGCCATAGCACTTGGCAGTCACGTCCTTGCGCAGCGCGCGCACCGTCTCGCGCGCGATGATCTTGCCGCCGATCGCCGCCTGGATCGGAATCACGAACATGTGAGGCGGAATCAGTTCCTTCATCTTCTCGACCATGGCGCGGCCGCGGCCTTCGGCGCGGGTGCGATGCACCAGCATCGACAGCGCATCGACCGGCTCGTTGTTGACCAGGATCTGCATCTTTACGAGATCTGCCGGCTTGTAGTCGGTGAGATGATAGTCGAACGAGGCGTAGCCCTTCGAGACCGATTTCAGCCGGTCATAGAAGTCGAACACCACTTCGTTGAGCGGCAGGTCGTATTTCACCATTGCACGGGAGCCGACATAGGTCAGCTCCTTCTGGTTGCCGCGGCGGTCCTGGCATAGCTTCAGGACGCTGCCGAGATACTCGTCCGGGGTCAGGATCGTGGCTTCGATCCACGGCTCCTGGATCTCGGCGATCTTGACCACGTCCGGCATGTCGACCGGATTGTGGATCTCGATCTCCTGGCCGTCGGTCAGGCTCATCTTGTAGATCACCGAGGGCGCGGTGGCGATCAGGTTCAGGTTGAACTCGCGCGACAGCCGCTCCTGGATGATTTCGAGGTGCAGCAGCCCAAGGAAGCCGCAGCGGAAACCGAAGCCGAGTGCGGCGGAGGTCTCCATCTCGAACGAGAAGCTGGCGTCATTCAGCCGCAGCTTGCCCATGGCGGCGCGCAGCGTCTCGAAGTCGTCCGCGTCCACCGGGAACAGGCCGCAGAACACCACCGGGATCGCCGGCTTGAACCCCGGCAGCATGTTGGCCACCGGTTTGCGGTCGTCGGTGATGGTGTCGCCGACGCGGGTGTCGGCCACTTCCTTGATCGCGGCGGTGATGAAACCGATCTCGCCGGGGCCGAGTTCGTCGACCTGGGTCATTTTCGGTGTGAAGAACCCGACCCGCTCCACATCGTAGGCGGCCTGGGTGCCGAGCATGCGGATGCGCTGGCCCTTGCGCATCACGCCATCGACGATGCGCACCAGCACCACCACGCCGAGATAGACGTCGTACCAGCTGTCGACCAGCAGCGCCGTCAGGGTGGCGTCGCGATCGCCCTTGGGCGGTGGCAGACGGGTGACGATGGCTTCCAGCACGTCGCCGATGCCGATTCCGGTCTTGGCCGAGATCATGACGGCGTCGGAGGCGTCGATGCCGATCACGTCCTCGATCTGCTGCTTCACCTTGTCCGGCTCGGCGGCCGGCAGGTCGATCTTGTTGAGGACCGGCACGATCTCGTGATTGTTGTCCAGCGCCTGGTAGACGTTGGCCAGCGTCTGGGCCTCGACGCCCTGGCTGGCGTCGACCACCAGCAGCGAGCCCTCGCAGGCGGCCAGCGACCGGCTGACTTCGTAGGCGAAGTCGACGTGGCCGGGCGTGTCCATCAGGTTGAAGATGTAATCCTTGCCGTCCTTGGCGCGGTAG
>NZ_JBGMOE010000096.1:0-9607 GCF_041424195.1 Tardiphaga sp.
ACTGGCCCCTTTTTAAACCGGTGCCTGGCCCGTTTTTATCCCGGTGTTGACAGCTCGGAACAATCGCCGTGTGACGTCGCGCCTGCCTGTCAAAAAGATTAATTCCGTGTCAGGTTCGACTGGCGACCGAAGATGCCCTCCAATTTCGCCGCACCGTCCGATCGTGCTCCAGGTGTCCAAACACGGTCCTGGTCCGGTGACCGCCTGCTGTCGGGGTCTGGCGCTCGAAGAGGACAAGGCCTCGGACATTCGAGCTACGGCGCGGGCTGGCGTGTCGGGCGCCATGAGCGGGATGGTCGGTAAGGGTCTTTTTTAGCGATCCGGGCCTAACGACTCCTCGCGCAGGCGTGTGGCACCGGCAATATCGAGCCCAAGAGCGACCCGTGAGGCGAGGAAGGCCTGTCGGCGTTCGGGAGCCGCAAGGGGCAGTTCGTCCCATCCTCTAGGCGAGCGGGCGCCATTGATGTCGCGCCATATGCGCTCGGCCACGGCCTCCACCTCGTCGGGTGTAGGCGCACGATTATTCGACATGCAGTCGATCAAGACCTCGTGGAATATATGTCGGATTTCCGGCAGGATCATGATCACCAAGCGCGACGATTCTTTTACCCAAAAATAGGCCGGCGAGGCCCGCTATTTTCGATCCGATCCCCGTAGGAGAGCGGGCAGATTTCGCTGCCGACCATCGCCAACCACACCCTTTCTGGGGCATGACCCTATGGTTGGACAGGGGCAACCGCGCTCAGGAAAGAGTGACATGTCGCGTCGACAGGGCTGTCCTTCCCAGCGTGACCAGGGTTGATCCCGGCCGCCGGGGGCAAGGCAGCCGGGATCGTCGACGGCATCGTCGCTGCAAAAAAGCATTGTCGAGGGATGCCGGGCGAACGAACCAAACAGGGAATTGGTATCGTCCGTCTGAAGTGCGCTGTGTTCTCCTTTCGTCGGTTCGGCATCCAGCGGAGCGGCTGGAGGCGGGTTTTGCGAGGGCGATGACCTTGAGGCTGCCGAGCAAACGTCTCCGTCCAGACTGAGCGTCCGTGCGGTACGAGGCGTTTGGACGATCACCCCAGCGATTGATCGTCTAGCGGCAAGGGGCAACCGTCTTCTGAAGGCGTCATTACAACCTTTTCATCTTCGACAGGCCATACTCGATCGACCTGTCCAGCGCACCCTAGTTCGCTTGGTCATTGTGCTCAAACGGAACGCGATGGGGCGCCGCGGTCGATCGACAAATAGGGCATTGTGACAGCGTGTCCTGGGGACGCCGCATGCGCCACCTATTACACGGATTTAATGCCTGTAACAGGTGGCTGGAATGTTGGTCGCATCAAGTCTCTCAGGCTGCGCTGAGTTGCTGAATGAGAAGGGCCGTTGCATCACCGGGGCTTACTGGAAGCTACGATTGGTCGCCGGCCAATGGTATACAAGGAGCGATGTGGACTGTGCGGACAAGTAATTGAAGGTGAGCGAATGAAGCTGCTGCTTATCGAAGATGATGGCGCGACGGCCGACTATGTCAGGCAGGGTCTTGTCGAGCTCGGGCACGCCTGCGACTATAGCGCGACCGGCATTGATGGTCTCACAGCGGCGCTGACGAACAGCTACGACGCCATCATTCTGGATCGGAGCCTGCCCCAGTTGGACGGCCTATCTGTTCTGCAAGCCTTGCGCGCTGAAGGGAAGACCGTTCCTGTGCTCATTCTGAGCGCGCTTGGGCAGGTTGATGACCGTATCCGCGGTCTCGATGAGGGTGCAGATGATTATCTGCCGAAGCCCTTCTCATTTCACGAACTGACATCGCGTCTTGCTGCGATCGTCCGGCGCGGAGAGGGGCTCGCCTCGACCATGGTGATTCGGCGTGTCGCGGACCTGGAACTCGATCTTCTGTCCCGTTCCGCGCGACGGGGGGAGCGCGCGATTGAGTTGTTCGCCAAGGAGTTCCAAATCCTCGACTATCTGGTGCGCCATGCCGGTCAGGTCGTCACCAGAACGATGATGCTCGAGGCGGTATGGGATTACGGCTTCGACACAGGAACCAATGTGATTGACGTGCATATCAGCCGGCTGCGTGCCAAAATTGATCATCCAGGTGAGCGTCCCTTGCTCCACACCGTAAGGGGGGCGGGTTATCGTCTCGATGCGCGTTAGTCGAAACCGGACCCGCGCGGCTGCCTTTCGCGGTGCGCTTTGGATTACCCTCGCCGCACTCGTCGCTACGGTCACGGCGTTGTCGTTGCAATATGTGCGGACGATCAATGTCCTTGATACCGAGGCGCGACATATGGTCAGCGCTGAGATTACGGGATTGGTTGATCGGTACAATGCGGGAGGTCTACCCGAACTGACGCGGTTCGTCTATGCGCGGGCTAGGCGCGACGAGGCGCGCGACTTCGTCTATGTCGTGGCAGACGAGCGGTTCGAGGTGATCGCAGGGGACCTGTCTTACTGGCCCAGGGACATGCGGCAGTTGGGCTGGAGCCGCTCGACCGTGCCGCTGCGAAGCGGACAAGGCACCATCGATCACGACATCGAAGCTGAGGTCGTGCCATTGGGCGCGAATTGTCGTCTTCTCGTCGGGCATCTCGCGACTGGTCGGGCGAAACTTCGTGAGCGGTTCGCTGAAACCGTGGTCTGGTCGATCGGACTGACTGCGCTGATCGGTTTGGGTCTGGGTTGGTGGATCAGTCGCCGAGCGTTGCGTTTTGTCGAGCGTGCCAGCGATACTGGCGAGCGCTTCCTTGCCGGTCACCTCGACGAGCGGTTGCCGACTACGGGGCGGGGGGATGAATTTGACCGGCTTGCCGAGATGGTCAATGCCTGTTTTTCGGAGGTCGAACGTATGATCGCGAGTTTGCGGGCGGCGACCGATGGGCTCGCGCATGACCTGAAGACACCCATCACGAGAATCAAGGCCCGGATCGAACTGGCGATGTTGCGAGAAACAGCGGCTGATCCGAATGTTCTGCTCGAAACCGCGCACGATCTCGACGCGCTTCTTAAACTCATCAATGATCTTTTGGGGCTGGCAAGGACGGAGGCCCTCACCGCCGAAACATTTGAACGGGTCGACCTGGCCATTATTGTCAGGGAAGCTGTCAATCTCTATGAGCCGGTTGCAGAAAGCGAGGGCCGGCGGCTGCTCGGTCACGCGAAACCGGCAGTCGTAGACGGTGTGCGTCCGCTACTGATGCATGCCGTGGTCAACCTGATTGATAATGCGCTCAAATACGGTGGACCGACCGGCGATATCGATGTCAGCACGGAGACCCGCAACGGCAGGGTCGTCTTGGCCGTTACGGACGATGGACCGGGTATAGAGGAAGGGGATCGCGAGCGCGCAATTGCGCGCTTGGCGCGGCTAGACACCAGCCGAACGACGCCCGGCAGTGGATTGGGATTGTCGATCGTTTCGGCGGTTGCCCGCGCCCATGGCGGGACCTTGTCGCTTGATGACAACAAGCCTGGATTGCGGGCCGTGATGAACCTCCCAGCTTATTCTGGTCGTGGGCGTCTCGCCGATGGTGACGTCAGTCGCACATTTCTAAAGTAGCCAGGGGTTGCATGCGTTAACGAACGTTCTGTCGATGGGTGGACCCCTCCACCGCTGCACCTGGCTCGGCGCCGATCTGACCACGGTTGAGCAGGCGCAGCCCATTGAGGACCACGAGCAGTGACGCACCAACGTCGGCTGCGATAGCGCCCCAAAGAGAGGCAAGGCCGCTCACTGTCAGGGCTGTAAACAGAAGCTTGACGGCGATGGAAAATGCCACATTCTGATGGATGACGGCGAGTGTGGAGCGCGAATGGCGAACCAGCCACGGGAGTTTTGAAAGGTCGTCGGACATCAGCGCAACATCGGCGGTTTCGATGGCGGCGTCACTGCCCATAGCGCCCATTGCGATTCCAAGATTTGCGCGTGCCATGGCCGGAGCGTCGTTGATGCCGTCGCCGACCATGGCAACCGATCCATAACGCCGGACCAAATCCTCGATCGCCGTGACCTTGTCCCCGGGGAGAAGATCCGCGTGAATCTCATCGATGCCGGTCTGCTGCGCAATGGCTGCTGCGGTTGCCTGATTGTCCCCGGTCAGCATTACGACATGCTGGATGCCGGCACGGTGGAGCGCGGCAACAACACTTTTTGCTTCTGGCCGGACGGCATCTGCGACGGCGATAAATCCCCATACACTTTCTTCATCCCCGACCGCTACGACGGAGCGTCCGTTGCGCGTAAGCGCATCGGCTCGCTGCAGAACAAAATCTGAGCCGATACCCCTTTCCACAAGATATCGCCGCGAGCCGAGCCAGACCTGGCCGCCGGGCATGCGACCGATAACCCCTCGCCCCATCACCGCTTGGACATGCTGAGCGGGTTCGATGGCGATCTTTAGATCGATGGCTTTCGCGAGAATGGCGCGCGCGATCGGATGCTCACTGCGCGCCTCCAATGCCGCGGCCAGACGAAGAAGTTCGATGTCGTTGCGACCCGCGAGCGCCTCGATCTCGACGACCCGCGGTCGTCCCTCGGTGAGCGTTCCTGTTTTATCCATAGCAACGACATTGAGGTGAGCAGGAGTTTCAAGGTGGATGCCACCTTTCACCAGCACGCCCTGCTTTGCTGCGCCGGTGAGGGCCGCGACAATGGTCACGGGTGTCGAAATCACCAAAGCGCAGGGGCAGGCGATCACAAGGAGTATCAGGGCGCGGTAGAACCAGATATCCCAAGCGCCGCCCGACAGCAGGGGAGGGATCAGAAGAACTGCGATGGCCAGCAGCATCACGATAGGTGTGTAGGCGCGGGCAAACTTCTCTACCCATTGCTCACTCGGCGCGCGTCGATTTTGCGCCGAGCCGACCATGCGGATAATCTGGGCGAGCGTTGTGTCGTTCGCCGCCTTGGTGGTCACAACGTCGAGTGCGCCGTCACCGTTGATGGTGCCCGCGAACACCTGGTCGCCCCTGCTTTTGAACAGCGGAACGCTTTCGCCGGAGATGGGCGCTTGATTCACCTCGCTTTCACCGGCGGAGACCCACCCATCCAACGGCACCTTGTCTCCCGGCCGGACAATGATGTGCGAACCGACCGGGACTTCGGCCGAAGGGACATCTTGCTCTGAGCCATCCTCAAGCTTTATGCGTGCGATCGGCGGCGCGAGTTCCATGAGGGCCGCAACCGCCCGCCGCGCTCGACCGAGGCTCCATGCCTCGAGTGCCAAGGCCACCGCAAAAAAGAATGAAACCGTGGATGCCTCGAACCAGGCGCCAATACCTATCGCGCCAGCAACGGCAACCGTCATCAGCAGATTCATATCAGGACGCAAGCGCTTGGCGGCGAGCCAGGCTTTGGGCGCGACATAGCGCGCCGAAAAGAGCACGGCGAGCGTGTAGAGGACTAAGCTCGGCAAAGGAGTGGCATTCAAGGTGTGTTCACCTGCCTCGAATGCGGCAATGACGCCTCCGCCAAGCCATGCATGAACTGCGAAACCAAGGGCGGTGAAGATGCCGCTCGCTATCGTCAGCACCGATTGTAAGCGCCTGCGCCGGTCCGCCGCCTTCATGCCGTCCCCTGTGACGCTTTCGTTCCAAGGTTCGGCCTGCAATCCTGCGCGGGCGACGGCTTTCGCTATGCGGATTTCGAGAGCCGGGTCGGACACCATGTCGATGGACATGCGGCCGTTAAGAAGGTCGAAGGCGAGATTTTCCTCTCCGACGACAGGGCCTACTTCTCTTTTCAACGTGGCGATCTCGTCGGCACAATCCAGGCCGTAGACCCGAAATATGACCTGATCCTTCCGTCGCATCGGAAGCGGAGCCGTGAAAGCCTTCTCTGGCTCTCCCGAACAGCCGCAGGCCGTTGTCTGGGAAATTCCCGGTGCCTCTGTTGCATCCTGTGGCTCTGCGCTCGGCGACCAGCGCTCGGCATGCATCCCGATGCGGGTAATGGCCTCCTCGATCGTCAAGAGAGCCGGCCGGTTCTGCAGGCCCACGATGACTATGCCTTGCGTAATGTCGAAGCCAAGCTGGTCTTCACCGACAAGTGGCGAGAGCACGCGTGAAAGAAGGGCTACCTCGTCTTCACCCTGGAGACCGAGAACTCGATAGAGCGCGACATCGGTGCCGTCGTTTTCGACCAACGATGCGCGCATCCCGGTCGGTATGACGCGACGGATGATATCATCATAGGACGCCTGCATTTGTGGCGCGACCGCCATCAGTCCCTTCGCGATATCGAATGCCAGCCGATTGTCGCCTCCAACGACTGGCCCGACCGCACGCTGGAGAACCACGACATCATTCTGCGAATTGAGTTCTATCACTCGAAAAAGCAACGCCGGCGGAGTGTTCCTTGTCGAACCTTCCAGAAGCCGCGCTCGCATTCCTGTCGTCTCGACCGCTCGGGAGATGATGTCGACCAACGTAGTATCGCCCGCCCGCACCTCCATCAGGCCCGCCGCCGTGTCGAAGCTCAGCTTGTCTTCGCCTCCAACCACGGGCCCCAGCACGGTGCGGAGCAGGCTAACCTCATTCAGGCAATCCAGTCCATCGATCTTGAAGTGAAGCGAGCTCGGTGCGCTCGTTGTGACGTTGCCAACGCTCATTATCTGGTCCTTTCAGCTCATGGCAACGACCGGCTATCGTGGCGTGGGAATGACGATACATCCTGTAGTCACTCCAGAAGCAAGGCTCATTCCAGCTCGAGAGGGCGAAGCGGTCGGAAGTGCTGTGGCGCAGGCGCTCCGGCGCCTAGCCGTGCTCCCGCTATGGAAAACCTCTCTATTGCCGTCGTGCCGTTTCTCGGCGACACGATGTCAAAGCAGCACCACGCCTTTCGGGAAAGCGAACAAGCGCAGACAAAGGCGGTTCTTCTTCACAAGGCCCGATCCCATCGCTAGTCCCATGTTGTAGCTTCCACAGACTCAGGGCATGATGATTGCTATTGGAATTCTGTCTGCGCGAACCGGCGTGAACATCGAGACAATCCGCTATTATGAACGGATCGGGCTCGTGCCGCGGGCTGCCCGGACAGAGAGCGGGCGACGTTTCTATGGGGATGTTGACGTTCGGCGCCTGTCTTTCATCCGCCACGCCAGAAATCTCGGGTTTGAAATAGCGGCCATCAAGGCCATGCTCGCATTGCAGGAGGCGCCTGAGGCGTCCTGCAAGCAGGTGAGCCAGATCGCGTCCGACCAGCTATTTTCGGTCGAGAGTCGGATCCAGCGGCTGCTCGGCCTCAAGACCGAGCTGACACGAATGATCAGGGGATGTGATAACGGCAAGGTGGCGACTTGTCGAATCATCGAGGTGCTTGCGGAGCCATGAGCCTCGCGATGGAGCGCTTTCGCTCGCCAGAACGGTGCACTTGGATCTCGAACATCGAATAGGGCGAGATAGCGAGATTGAGCCGCGATTGCCACGGCCACCATACCGGATTTTACCACGAAGGATGTCATGTGGCAGCCTGGCACGGCTTACCTTCACTCATGGCATGAGCGCCCGGCAACCGGTTGGACGATGTCCGCAGCCCCGCGTTGCTCAGCCGCCGCGTTCAGGCGCATCGGGGAAGCGCGCGTCGTAGGCGGCGATGTGCGGTCCTCGGCCGAAACGCTCAATGGCCGCCTGTTCTGCGGCCATCGCTTGCGCCAGAGCAAATGGTTTATCGGCAGGTGGGGCCTGCGCTTGAGCCAGTTCGGTTGCATGCCATGCGTCGAGAATATCCTCGTCAGTTCCAGTTGAAGGACTGTGGCGCTCCACCAGTTCCTCGAGTTCCCTCAACAGTTCGTCTGCGCGATAGGGCTTGGCGATGAAACCGGCGCCGAGTGGCAGGGCGTGTGCGGCGGGACGGACGCGCCCGGAATGCACGAGAATGACGATTTCGGGCCAGCGGCTGCGGATGGTTCCGGCGAGTTCCAGCCCATCCATGCCGCCCGGCATTTCGATATCGGTGAGGACTATGTGAACATCTCGTCGCTCTCCCAGGATCGCGAGCGCGTCGAGCGCGTCGCAGGCTTCGAAGACACGATATCCAGCGTCCATGAGAACCTCGGCGACATAAGTCCGCACCAAAGGTTCGTCCTCGACCACCAGTGCGGTGCTATAGTTGGCTGTCGAGCCTGTCAGCGTCTCCATTGCGCACCTCTCGCAGGCATTATTTTCGTTAGTCAGCGGTTTCTTCGTTCGGCATCTGGCTCGCTTCGTGCAAGATCGCGCTCCAGCAGCCGATGATTAGGCCCTCTTCGGCCGAAGTTTCGGCAGCAGCTGCAGCAAATATCCCAAGCGAGCCGGCGATTTCGTCAATCGGCGCTATGCCGCCCCGCGCCATCCATGTGGCAAAAACTGCCAAGGCGCCACCAATCGCCCGAACGAGGGCAGGGTCGGCGTCCACCTCCACGCGATTGTTTGCCGAAGGCGTCGCCCGGATTATGCGCGTGACGATGTCATGGGCGGCCTGCAGATGCAAGGCGGCGTGGCTCTCTCCGGCGTCAATCAATAGCGCCTGGGCGGCTTCCATATGATCGAGGGCGCGGCGTCGCATCGAATGCATGTCTTTCATGGGATACCTTCACGGGCTCGTGGCGCGGCGACAGTTGAGGGCGGTGAGGTAGGGGGCAAGGCGGTCGGCTTGGTGTTCGTGCGTTGGTAGGACAGGTGCCAAATGTGGCAGCTGCGCCAGCGCTGCGCATCTGAGACGCTCACTTGTCGATGCTTGTCCAATCGGTCGATCAAATAGCTGTTCACGGGCATGTTCCTGCCGTGGAACCAATCCAGGCTCATCCTGTTGGGGAGAGCAAGGGATTGATGCTTAAAACCCGTCGCCTTATAACCATCTTTCGGGCGATTCAGAAAGGGTGAAACGCACTCATCCCGGACGGTTACGCCAGATTCTGGCGGCGAACATTCGTCATTACCGCACAGAGCGGGGCATTAGCCAACAGGACTTCGCTTATGACATCGAGATGGATCGAAGCTATTTCGGCGGGATTGAGCGAGGGGAACGAAATGTTTCGATCGATAACATCGAAAGAATTGCGCATGGACTTGAAATAAATCCAAATATTCTTTTGATTGAACCTAAGGAAAAGGATAACGGATAGTCATATACTAAATTATAATGGAATTTTACGTTTCAATCTGCGGCGAGCTTGGATTTGGGAATAATAGCTATCATGGGATAACGCATCTTTTGCCATATTCATGTTAGTAGATTTCCCGTGTCGTATCATTAACGTTGGTGTTTTCTTGAATGTCGCCCAAAGTACCGAACGCGACGAAGCTGCCATCAACGCGGATTTTGATTGTGACGGGCATTGGTCCAACGTTCTTCCAGAACCAGCCATGCAAGCCATCGAACGTACCGACCAATTCACCTATATCACCACGCGTATTCGTCCGCCGGTAGCTCGCATACTCACCGCCGACAAGCTTGCGCTGCTCATGGAAAACGTCGCCGCCATCGCTCATCCAGCGAAAATTCAAGGCCTTCCCTGCTTCCTTGACGGCTCTTACCTCACGCTCTTCACCCGGCGAGAGTGGAATCGCAATTTCAGCGGAGTTTAGAGCGGTTTCCACACGAACTGACTCGACGGGGATTCCCTTTGCGGCGGCGTTG
>NZ_JBGMOE010000097.1:0-9592 GCF_041424195.1 Tardiphaga sp.
CCTTACGCCAAGGGCGGCAAGATCGGCCTGTTCGGCGGCGCCGGCGTCGGCAAGACGGTTCTCATTCAGGAACTGATCAACAACGTCGCGAAGGCGCACGGCGGCAACTCGGTGTTCGCCGGCGTTGGTGAGCGCACCCGCGAAGGTAACGATCTCTATCACGAATTCATCGAGTCCAAGGTGAACGCAGATCCGCACAATCCGGATCCGGCCGTGAAGTCGAAGTGCGCTCTCGTGTTCGGCCAGATGAACGAGCCTCCGGGCGCCCGCATGCGCGTCGCTCTGTCCGGTCTGACCGTCGCTGAGCACTTCCGCGATCAGGGCCAGGACGTGCTGTTCTTCATCGACAACATCTTCCGTTTCACCCAGGCAGGTTCGGAAGTGTCCGCTCTGCTCGGCCGCATTCCTTCGGCGGTGGGTTATCAGCCGACACTGGCGACCGACATGGGCGCGCTGCAGGAGCGCATCACCACCACGCATAAGGGTTCGATCACCTCGGTGCAGGCCATCTACGTTCCGGCCGACGACTTGACCGACCCGGCGCCTGCTACGTCGTTCGCCCACTTGGACGCGACGACCGTGCTCAACCGCGCGATTTCGGAAAAGGGCATCTACCCCGCAGTGGATCCGCTCGACTCCACCTCGCGCATGTTGTCCCCGCTGATCGTTGGCCAGGAGCACTACGAGACCGCGCGTATGGTCCAGCAGGTGCTGCAGAAGTACAAGTCGCTGCAGGACATCATCGCCATTCTCGGCATGGACGAACTGTCGGAAGAGGACAAGCTGGCCGTGGCCCGCGCCCGCAAGATCGAGCGCTTCCTGTCGCAGCCGTTCTTCGTCGCTGAAATCTTCACGGGTTCGCCAGGCAAGTTCGTCGAGCTCGCCGACACCATCAAAGGTTTCCGCGCGATCTGCGAAGGCAAGTACGATCACCTTCCGGAAGCGGCCTTCTACATGGTCGGCGCGATCGAGGAAGCCGTCGAAAAGGGCAAGAAGCTGGCTGCTGAAGCCGCTTAAAGGGCGCATAGCTGATAGTGAGTGGTGAGTAGCTAGCAGCTTCCGCCACTCGCTTCGCTTCCGCCACTCACTCTTCACTAGTCACTATTCGCAGGTTCACGATGGCCACCTTCCACTTTGATCTCGTTTCCCCGGAAAAGCTCGCTTTCTCGGGCGAAGTCGATCAGGTCGATATCCCGGGCGCCGAGGGTGACCTCGGTGTGCTCGCGGGCGCCGCCCCGCTGGTCGCTGCGCTGCGTCCTGGCATCATGACCATCACGTCAGGTGGTTCGACGCAGAAGATCATTGTGCTCGGCGGTCTCGCTGAAGTCTCCGACAAGGGCCTCACGGTGCTCGCCGACGTGGCGACGTCGATCGCTGAGCTCGACCGCGAAGCTTTCGCTAAAGACATCGCCGAGATGGAAGAGAAGCTGGCCGAGAAGGAAGGCTCCGCGCTGGACCGTGCCATCGAGCGCCTCGACCACTTCAAGGTCATCCAGCAGCACGTCACCTCGACGGCGATGCACTAGGCGCTATAGCCCGGATAGCGCTTCGTTTCGTCAGGGCTTCGCTTCAGACAAATTTGGCGAACTGCTCCGCCACCGCGCGATAGACATCGCGCCGGAACGGCACCACGAGATCGGCAACACGATCCAGCCGCTCCCAGCGCCAGGCATCGAATTCAGCCGGCTGACCGTTGCGTGGCGTCAGCGGGTCGACCTCGGCATCGTCCCCGGTGAATCTCAGCGCGAACCACTTCTGCCGCTGCCCGCGAAATTGCGCAAAGCGATGGCTGGAATCCTTGAACGGGATGAAGTCGTAGGTCATCCAGCCGGTCTCGCCGAGATAATCGGCATGGATGACGCCGGTCTCTTCCCACAATTCCCGCATCACGGCGACGCGAGGATCTTCATCGGGATCGATGCCCCCCTGCGGCATCTGCCACTCCAGGCCCGGAAGGACGATCTCCGGCCCATCATCCTTGAAGCGGCGGCCGATCAGAACCTTGCCGTCGGCATTGAACAGAGCGACGCCCACATTGGGGCGATAGGGCCGGTTATCTGTCATTGCGGCACTAGCCGTCCGCCAGACCGGCGAATTCCTTCACCACCCGCTCATAAACCGGGCGCTTGAACGGCACGATCAGCTCCGGAAGGTTCTTCATCGGCTCCCAGCGCCAATTGACGAACTCGGCCTTGTGGCCGCCCGGCGGATGCGTGACGTTGATTTCCTTGTCATCACCGGTGAAGCGCACGGCGAACCATTTCTGCCGCTGGCCGCGATAGCGCCCTTTCCAGGCCCGCCCGGCTACCGTGCGGGGAATGTCATAGATCAACCAGTCCGGCACTTCGCCAAGCTTCTCGACCGATTGGACCCCGGTTTCTTCATAGAGCTCACGCTTGGCGGCTTCCCAGGTGTCCTCACCAGGATCGACGCCGCCCTGCGGCATCTGCCAGACATGCATGTCATCGACGTGCTCGATACCGCCTGCGCGGCGGCCAATAAAGACGAGCCCTTGCGGGTTGATCAGCATCATTCCGACGCAAGTTCGATAGGGCAGGTCTTCGTAGCGCGCCATTCCGTCAATGCCTCTCGCGTCCGTTCGAGCACTCTTTACGCAGCGATTCGGCTTTCGCTGAATCGCAACGATTCGGCGATGCCGAATTCACCCTAGCCCAAAGACGACGCTAGCTTGATTTTGATTTCAGCATCGCGGTTGTCAATGGCACGAGCATGACTCCGCGGCCTTCGAGGGTTTTGGCCCAGGCGCTGATACGCTCGATCGAGATCGGCAGCGCCGAGGCGACGCCGACAGCCACACCGCGTTCCTTGGCCAGCCCCTCGAGCCGCGCCAGCGCCTTATCGATATCTGCGGAGGTCGGTACCGCGTCGATGGCGACATCGGAGCGTGCGAAGGGCATGCCCTGCCCTTCGGCGGCGGCAGCCGCAACGCTGCGCGGCGTCGTGCCGTCGTCGAACAATGCGAGCCCGCGCTTGCTGGCTTCGCGGGCGATGGGTTGCATCGCCGTGTCCGTGGCGATGAAGCGCGCCCCCATGAAATTGGCGACGCCGACATAGCCCTGGAAGCGGCTCATATGCCACATCATGCGATCGAGGTTCTGCTCGGCCGTCGCCGAGGACAACAGGGTCTGCGGGCCGGGATCGTTGTCGGGATAATCGAACGGTTCCATGGGCAGTTGCAGCAGCACCTCGTGGCGCTGCGCACGGGCGCGTTCGACCAGTTTACCGGGATCCGAACCATAGGGCGTGAAGCCGAGAGTCACCGCCGGCGGCAGCTTCATGATGGCATCGGTGGTCTTGGCTGCACCGACGCCGAGGCCGCCGATGACGATGGAAATGCTCGGCGTCTTCATCGCTTTGGCGCGTTCGGCTTCGGAGCCGGCGGCATAGGCCGTGACCGGCTTCAGCGCGCCGATGGCGATGGGCACCATGCCGTGGCGGGTTTTCTCCAGCAGTTTCTGGTCGATCCCCGTCATGACCGGCGGCGGCGCATCGGCCGCAGTGCTGTCCGTGCTATCGCTCGACACCACGACATCCTTACGGGCGCCGCTGGAGCCATCGATGATGGTGATGGTCTTCTGGCCGGGGGCCTCGGGCGTCTTGGCCGTCTCCGGCGTGCCGTGCTTGACCTCGACCGGAGGCTTCGCAGCAGTCTTGTCCTCCGTCACGGCAGGCGCCTTGATCGCGACACGCGCAACCGGCTCGCCGCCCATCGGGTCATTACTGAAGATGGCAACGCCGAGAAAGCCGAGCAACAGCAGCGCGAGTATCGTGGCAAGCGCCTGCGTTCCGGAAAAAGGCAGCCGGAATCGCCGCTTGCGCGTCAATTTTTGTCCAAGCGGGGCGCTTAGATCGTCTGCCGACACTGCCATGGATCTCCCGAATCAGCAGACCGGACAATAACACGCCCGGTTGTCGTCACCGCACCCGGAAGGCGCGGGATCACCTGGACGGATTGCAACAAAAAGGGCGACCCGAAGGCCGCCCGTTCCGCAGAATTGATATGCGCTTGTCGATCAGTTCGGCTTGGCGGCCGCCTTGTCGTCTGCCGGCTTGTCCGCAGCGGCGGCGGCTGCCGGCGGCGGTGTGATGACCGCGTTCGACGTCACCTTGATGCCATGGAGCAGGTCGGTAGCAGCCTTGAGCGCCTTGTCGTTCTTGGCATCCGGCGGCACGTAGGACTGCGAACCGGTCTTCTCGTCGCCATCATTCTTGAGATGGCCACGGAGCGAGGCTTCGCCCTTGATGTCGCGAGACTTCAGTTCATCCGGCACGTCCTGCACGATCTCGATGTCCGGGACGATGCCCTTGGCCTGGATCGACTTGCCCGACGGCGTGAAGTAACGCGCCGTGGTCAGACGCAGCGCGCCGTTGCCGGAGCCCAGCGGGATGATGGTCTGCACCGAGCCCTTGCCGAACGAGCGCGTACCGATGGTGGTCGCACGCTTGTGGTCCTGCAGCGCGCCGGCGACGATCTCCGATGCCGAAGCCGAACCGCCATTGATCAGCACGACCACGGGCTTGCCCTTGGTCAGATCACCCGCATGTGCGGTGCGACGCTGGGTTTCTTCCGCGTTGCGACCGCGGGTCGATACGATCTCACCGCGCTCGAGGAACGCGTCGGAAACGGTGACGGCTTCTTCAAGCAGACCGCCCGGATTGTTGCGGAGGTCGATGATGTAGCCCTTGACCTTGTCCGCACCGATGGCCGCGGTCTGCGCCGCGATCTCGCGCTTCAGGCCTTCAGTCGTCTGCTCGTTGAAGGTGGTGATGCGGATGTAAGCGATATCATCGCTTTCAACGCGGGCACGCACCGAGCGGACGCGGATATTGTCGCGCACGAGCGTGACGTCGAGTGGATTGTCCTGGCCCTTGCGGATGATCTTCAGCTTGATCTTGGTGTTGACCGGACCGCGCATCTTCTCAACGGCCTGGTTCAGGGTGAGACCCTGCACCGCTTCGTCGTCGAGGCTGGTGATAATGTCGTTGGCCATGATGCCGGCCTTCGACGCCGGGGTATCGTCGATCGGCGACACCACCTTGATCAGGCCATCTTCCATGGTGACTTCAATGCCGAGGCCGCCGAACTCACCGCGGGTCTGCACCTGCATGTCACGGAAGCTCTTGGCATCCATGTAGCTGGAATGCGGATCGAGGCCGGCGAGCATGCCGGAGATCGCCGATTCGACCAGCTTGCTGTCGTCGGGTTTCTCGACATAGTCGCTGCGGACGCGCTCAAACACGTCGCCGAACAGGTTGAGCTGGCGGTAGGTGTCCGAGGTCGCAGCGCGGGCACTGGTGCCCATGAACACGGCGCGTGGTTGGGTCACGAAGAGCGTCAAGGCGGCGCCAGTGGCAGCACTCAGCAGAATTATGGAAGTCTTGCGCATCATCCGCGAACCTTTTCGCCTTCGTTAGCGGCCCACCATGGGCCTGGATCAATGGGAGTCCCGTCCTTACGGAACTCGATATAAAGCACAGGCTGGCTGGCATTGGCCGCAAGGACGGATGCCACCCGGGATGTTGATCCCATGACAGCGATCGGTTCCCCGGTAAGGACGAACTGACCAATGCTCACCGAAATGCGCTCCATCCCGGCGATCAAGACATGATACCCGCCCCCAGCGTTGAGGATCAAGAGTTGTCCATAGCTACGGAACGGACCGGAATAAACAACCCAGCCGTCACACGGTGTTGTGACCTGCGCACCGGCCCGTGCGGCCAGTGAGATGCCTTTTTCGACGCCCCCGACACCATCGGAACCGCCGAAATTACGAATTTTAACCCCGTTGACCGGAAGTGCGAACATGCCCTTCGCCGAGGCAAAGGCGATCGCCGGGCTCAGCCGGCCGGGGTCCTTGAAGGCGCCGATATCCGGCTTGCCATTGCTGAACGTCGCCGGCGTGCCCTGCAGACTGGCCGTGGCTGCCGCCTTTGCCGCTGCCTTGGAGTCCTGCTCCATCTTCGCGATCAGGCCCTGCAGACTGTCGACTTGACGAGACAGGGTCAGCGCACGCGCCGCCTCCGCTTCCATATCCTTTTCGGCAGCCAACTGCTGCTTCTGGCGCTCATCAGTGAAGGACGCGAGGCGCGTCTGTTCTTCCTTCAGCTTGTCGCGGTCACCGGCAAGCTGATCGCGCTCGGTCGAGATCGCCTTGCGCAAATTCACGAGTTCGCTGAGGTCGGCCACCAGTTGCTCGGCGCGCGCGCGCATCTCGGGCACAACGGAGCCGAGCAGCATCGCGGTGCGCAGCGACTTCAGCGCGTCTTCGGGTCGCACCAGCAAAGCCGGCGGCGCGCGGCGGCCGGCGCGCTGCAACGCAGACAGCACTTCGACGATTTCGCCGCGGCGCGATTCCAGCGTACCGCGGATCTTCTGCTCGCGCGCATCCAGCGGACGCAATCGCACTTCGGCATCGTCGATGCGGGTTTCGACACCGCGGACACGGGCGGCAATATCGATGAGCTGCTGACTGAGCTTGCCGCGGTCCTGTCCGATCGCCGCAATATCGGCTTTCAGTTTTGCCTGCAGCTCCGCGGCG
The DNA here is from genome assembly GCF_041424195.1 of Tardiphaga sp. Classification (NCBI taxonomy): domain Bacteria; kingdom Pseudomonadati; phylum Pseudomonadota; class Alphaproteobacteria; order Hyphomicrobiales; family Nitrobacteraceae; genus Tardiphaga; species Tardiphaga sp. Next base: position 6,561 of record NZ_JBGMOE010000097.1, read on the forward strand.
CTCTTCTGCTGCGCGCGGATCGCTTCGAGCTCCTGCTCGCGCTGGCGAATGATATCCGGCGATGGCGCATTGGCCTGCTGGATCGGCGCAGCCGTTTGCGCCTCGACCGAAGTCGTCATCAAACCTGCAAGGGCGGCTGATACCAGCATCATGGACAACGACGATGAGCTCGACATCCCGCGGCGAACGGCGGCGTGTTCAGAGGGAATGGACCGCGGTGACAGCATCGTGGTTTCGACAGCGCCTTCTTTCAAACGCGATAGGCTCAATATAGCGAGCTAAACGCGGTGATACGGGTGGCCAGCCAGAATAGTGGCGGCCCGGTAAATCTGTTCCAGAAGCATGACGCGAACCATTTGATGCGGCCAGGTCGCCGAGCCGAAGGCAATGCTGAGTTTGGCTTTGCTCCGCAATTCGGGCGAAAGTCCGTCCGCCCCGCCAATGACAAAAACATTATATGGCACCGATTCGTCCCGCCACTTCCCGATATGGCGGGCGAAACTGGCGCTATCGACGCTACTGCCACGCTCGTCGAGCGCGACTAACACAGCCTTTTCCGGAATCAGTGCCGAAATCGCCGCTGCTTCCTCATGGATCCGGGTCGCCGCATCGCGCGCACGGCTTTCCGAAATTTCATGAATCGCCAAACCGCGAAAGCCGAGCTTGCGGCCGATATCGTCGAAGCGATCACGGTACCGTTCCGCGAGCTCGCGTTCCGGACCCTGCTTAAGCTTGCCGATGGAGATCACAACCAGATGCATCGGCGCAGACTAGCACGCGCCGCGCCGTTGCCGAATGCCTGCTGGCTCAAACAGCCTTCAGATCGATCCGCGGTTCATCTGACGGGCTCTGCGTCCACAAACGTTCCAGATTGTAGAATTCGCGAACTTCAGGCCGGAAGACGTGCAGGATGACTTCGCCGGTATCGATCAGCACCCAATCGCAATTGGACAGGCCTTCGACATGCAGCTTTTTCTGACCGGCTTCCTTGAGACCCTTGGCGACATTCTCGGCCACCGCGCCGACATGGCGGTTCGACCGGCCGGTGGTCACGACCATGTAATCGGAGAAAGCCGACTTACCGCGCAGATCGATGGTCACCGTTTCCTCGGCCTTCATGTCGTCAAGGCGGGAGAGAACGAGATTGAGCGTTTCGGTCGCGGTGTCGCGCATCGCCGTAGTTGATTTCTTCGCCTTGGGCGAAGCAACCTTCTTCGGAATGACAGCCTTCGGTGCAGCTTTTGCAGCAGCAGGTGTCTTGGCTGCACCCTTCGGCTTTGCGGTTTTGGTTGCGGCAGCCTTTTTGGGCGCGGCAGCCTTCTTTACCGAAGCGGACTTCTTGGGTGGGACAACCTTGGACGAGGCTTTCTTGGCGCCCGTCTTGGACAATACAGAAGTGGCCAGAGGACCATTCCTTTCACTGTATTGGGACGCCGAATCCGACGCCCGGTGAAATCAAGTATGCATGTGGGAATGCCGGATTCAATATTCCAGCGCCCGCCCTATAGCACTTATCGGGCGAGTGTTGTGGAATTACGTCTTCCAGCTGCCATCCGGGTTCCGCAGCCGGGTGGAGGACAGATTCAGCTTCAAACCGGTCAGAAATACCCATGCGGGGGGCTTCAGGTCGGCCAATGACCCAGCATCCTGCTCCGGTATCCGGTAACGGCCGAGGGCCTGGGCGGCGGTCGATGCCAGTCCCTGGAAGCTCTGCGGCGGCCGGTCGATGACCGCAAAGGGCACCTCTCCGGCAATTACCTGCCAGCTCTCCCAACGGTGAAACTGGGCGAGATTGTCGGCACCCATGATCCAGACAAATCGTGCTTGCGAACATCGACGTCGGAGGTAGCTGATGGTGTCGACAGTATAGCGCGTACCGATGACACTCTCGAGACAGGTGACATCGATGCGCGGATGATCAGCCATCGCCCGCGCAGCAGCCGCGCGCGCGGCGAGATCGTGCAGATTGCGCTGATCCTTGAGCGGGTTGCCCGGCGACACCAGCCACCAGACGCGATCGAGCTGCAGCCGCTTCATCGCGAACAGGCTGATGGCCCGATGCGCGGCGTGCGGCGGATTGAACGATCCGCCGAGCAGACCGATCCGCATGCCGGGACTATGCGGCGGTATACCCTGCGCCGGCGGGACTGAATGCGACTCCAATTCAGTCTCCACGCGCCCACGCGCAACTTATCACGGCCGGGTCTGTCCGGTGCCGTGAATGCGATATTTGAAACTGGTGAGCTGCTCGGCGCCGACCGGGCCGCGCGCATGGAATTTGCCGGTGGCGATTCCGATCTCCGCGCCGAAGCCGAATTCGCCGCCATCGGCGAATTGCGTCGAGGCGTTATGCAGCACGATCGCCGAATCCACTTCGTTGAGAAACTTCGTGGCTACGGCGACGTCCTCGGTGACGATCGCATCGGTATGGTGCGAGCCGTGATCGCGAATATGCGCGAGCGCATCGTCCACACCGTCGACGACCCTCGCCGAGATGATCGCATCTTCGTATTCGGTGTCCCAATCCTCGTCCGTTGCAGGCTTGACGCGCGCATCGGCCTGCTGCACGGCGGCGTCGCCGCGCACCTCGCAGCCGGCGTCGATCAGCATTTCCACCAGCGGCTTGAGATGCGTGCCTGCCACCGCGCGGTCGATCAGCAGCGTTTCCGTCGCGCCGCAGACACCGGGACGGCGCATCTTCGCATTCAGCACGATCGACTTCGCCATATCGAGCTTGGCGGCGCGATCGACATAGACGTGATTGACGCCTTCGAGATGGGCGAACACCGGCACCCGCGCTTCGGCCTCGACGCGCGCGACCAGGCTCTTGCCGCCGCGCGGCACGATCACATCGACGCCGCCATTGAGGCCGGTGAGCAGCAATCCGACCGCCGCACGATCGCGCGTCGGCACCAGCGTAATCGCGGCTTCCGGCAGACCGGCTTCACGCAGGCCCTGCACCAGACATTCGTGAATCGCGCGGCAGGAGCGGAAACTGTCCGAGCCGCCGCGCAGGATCACGGCATTGCCGG